>JBDTJV010000521.1:0-4930 GCA_039935675.1 Ginsengibacter sp.
ACCAGGTCATCATCTGCATTTAAAACAGCATAGCCATGTTGGAAAACCGTTTCAGGCACGACTGCTTTTACTTTCGCCATTTGCTCCAGTGTGTTGATTCCCGCAAGTCCCATGTGATCGGCCGCTACATTAGTAACCACAGCTACTTCACAATGATTAAATGCCAGACCGCTTTTTAGAATACCTCCCCGTGCACATTCCAACACCGCAAAATCAACTGTAGGATCTTTCAATACAAACTGGGAACTTAATGGGCCCGTACAATCGCCCTTCATCATCAATTGATTTTGTATGTACACTCCATCGCTTGTTGTATAGCCCACTTTCTTTCCGGCGCTTTTTGCAATATGTGCAATCAACCTGGTAGTGGTTGTCTTTCCATTGGTACCAGTAATGGCGATGATAGGAATACGTCCCTCACTTCCTTTCGGAAAAAGCATATCTACCACGGGCTCGGCTACATTTCTTGGTAACCCTTCCGAAGGTTCAAGGTGCATCCGGAAACCTGGCGCTGCATTCACTTCGAGGATAGCACCTCCGTTTTCCGTTACCGGTGTGCGAAGATCATTTGCCATAATATCAATGCCGCAAATATCCAACCCGATTATTTTTGCAATGCGTTCGCACATCACAATATTGGTGGGATGTACCTCTTCGGTAACATCAGTAGAAGTGCCGCCGGTAGATAGATTAGCAGTAGGCTTTACTAAAACCAATTCCCCTTTTGCGGGTATGGTATTTAAAGTGTATCCTTTTTCGTCAAGTATTTTTTGAGTAAACTGGTCAATGGTAATCTGTGTTAATACTTTTTCATGTCCATAGCCGCGGCGCGGATCCTGGTTGGTTTCATCTACCAAATATTGAATCGTGTTTTTGCCATCACCGATTACTGATGCCGGCGTGCGTAGGGCAGCACAAATAAATTTATAATTAATTACCAAAATTCTGAAATCAAATCCTGTAATGTATTTTTCAATTATCACGCTGCGGCCATATTCTTTTGCCGCCTCAAAGGCGGTAACGGCCTGTTCCCACGTGGTGATATTAGTCGTGTTTCCTTTGCCGTGATTGCCGTCTATCGGTTTTATTACCAAAGGATATCCATATTTTTCTACTGCCTCCGCAAGCGCTTCTATAGTTCGTATTACGGTACCACCGGGCACAGGTATTTCTGCGGCGCCTAATAAATTTTTTGTCTCTTCTTTATCGCAGGCAATGTCAACGGCTATATTGCTGGTAGTGCTTGCAATAGTAGCGCGAATTCTTTTTTGATGAATGCCATATCCCAATTGTACCAGGGACTGTTTGTTCAGCCTGATATAGGGAATCCCTCTTCTTGCCGCTTCCTCTACAATGCAGCCGGTACTTGGTCCCAGACGGGTATCCTCCCTTATTTCCCTCATCCGCATTATATCTTCTTCCAGTCCATAAGGCGTATCATTTATGAGCGCCTGTGCCACTCTTACTGCAGCCCTCGCTGCATATACGCCCGCATCTTCTTCAATATAGCTGAAGCATACATAATATTCTCCTTTTACACCTGTGCCACGGGTGCGTCCAAAACCGGTATCCATGCCTGCCAGCGTTTGAAGTTCAAGGGCGATATGTTCTATCACATGTCCCATCCAGGTACCTTCGGTTACGCGCTCGTAGAATCCTCCGGGATGGCCTTCGCTGCATCGATGCTCGTAAAGCGTGGGCATTAATTTATCGAGCCTTTCTTTGAATCCCGGAATGGTGTTTGTCGGGCGTTCCTCCATTTCTTCAAGATCGAGTTTCAATTGTATTAGTTTGGTTCGCCTTACGCTCCAGAAATTGGGTCCGCGCAATACTTTTATTTCAATAATCTTCATATAAGAAAAATGATTTTTTTATAGTTTGTAAAACAAAAACGAATGAAAAACGTTTCAAAAGGTAAGTCAGAAAAAAGGAATGTCAAAAAAATTAAAACCGGTCAAACAATGCAGTGATGCAATTTAAATTGTCTTAAAGGTTGCCAACCTGTAAGAAGTTATTTCAATCTTAAAAACACTATTTCTAAGGTTGGCAACCTTAGAATTTCTGCTAGAATTGTTCACCAGAATGCATTTATGGATATTCCGTTACTTTTGTAAATAATATTTTCTCATTAAACATTATCTTAAACTAACACAAATCATTTGTTGTTTTTTTCAAAATAAAATTCATGGAAATACCTAAGGGAAAACTTTTTGCCATTGGCGGCGCAGAAGATAAAGGAGTTGATTTGGAAAAGGGCCAAATGATAAGAAATAACCTTAATTTTTTCGAATTGGGAATCCTTCGCCGGATAGTAAAAGAAGCAGGTGGTCCTTCTGTCAGGATGGAAGTGGTGACTACCGCCTCCATGATGCCAATCGAAGTAGGCGAAAATTACCTGCATGCTTTTGGGAAAATTGGTTGTACAAATGTTGGTTTGTTGCCAATTCGCAACCGCGACGACGCTACAAAAAAGGAATATATTGACAGAATCAAAACCTGTGATGCCGTTATGTTTAGCGGTGGCAACCAGCTAAGGCTTACTGCCATTTTCGGGGGCACAGAATTTTTAGAAATAATCCATTACCGCTACCTGGAAGATAAAGAATTTTTGGTAGCCGGCACATCTGCCGGGGCAATGGCCATGAGTAAAACGATGATCTATGAAGGAAATGCTACTACGGCTCATCTGAAAAGTGAAGTAAAGATTACTACCGGCCTTGGGTTTATAGGTGATGTAATTTTTGACAGTCATTTTGAAAAGCGCGGCAGGTTTGCAAGGCTCGCACAGGCCGTGGCTACGAATCCTTCGGCAATCGGAATCGGGCTTGGCGAAGATACCGGCATGCTGATCACAGAAGGAAACATTATGGAAGCTGTTGGCAGCGGCCTTGTGATGGTGATAGACGGACATGATATAAGGCATAATAATATCGCTGATATTCCTGACGGCAACCCGATAAGTGTCGAAAACCTTAAGGTTCACTTTTGCGAAAAAGGAAATGGATATCTTTTAAAAGAGAGAAAATTTATTCCGAAGATTGAGGAATATAAATCGGAGAAGGTTTTGGAAAAAGAGATCAAGATGAAAGCGGTTTGATAGTAGCCTAACCAGGTAAATCGCCAGTAAACAAGTAAATAATATAGTTTCCTGTTTTCATTTATAAATTATTTTTTACAATATTAATCAGGCGAGGATTTCAGGAAACACCACTTTGGAAAGTTCCGCATTTAATTTTTGCAAGGCCAATTTTAATATTGCTTTGCGGTTGGCGGTGGTTTCCAAGAGCTTAACAGGGTAGGAGACTACGGCCTCGAGCCATGAATAAGCGTTTACTCTAAAATAAACCGCCGGTTTTAAATGGTGAAAAAGATCATCTGTTTTGTATGGTTGATGGCGTTTTTCAAAATCTTCGGTAGCGGCTTAAAGACTGTTTATTTCGGTTCCTCACAAGAAATGAAAATCGTACTTAATTCTTCGTTTACTGTAATCCAATTTTTTTGGTAAACTTTTTTTACATGAAATTTTTCAGGATTGGAAATGCTTAGAAAAGAATATTATTGGAATGCATTAAATAAAAAAAGGCTGCCCTTGGGCAACCCTTTCATTTTAGAAGGCCTCAGTTTTTGATAAGGTCAACACCTTACCAGGTAAGACTTTTTTAATGCTTACGATGAATGTTCTGCCTGTGAATTTGCCTGTCGGCGCGTTTCAATGGATGTTTCACCCCATCTTGCTTTAAGTCTTTTACATCACTATTGATGTCTTTGTTGTCCGCTTTAATATCTTTTGTTTCTGCTTTTGCCTCTGCATTATCATGATGTTTTAGCTCATAAGTTCTTAGCTTTTTATCATGACGTGTGTCCCTGACATCTTTTTTCAAATCTTTCATGTCATTTTTTTTGTCTGTGCTTGCGGCGGTTGGTGTGGTGGTTTGTGCAAAGGCTCCTGCGGTAAACAGTCCAATGGTTAGAGTTAAGATTACTTTTTTCATTTTTTTTGTTTTTTTAAATTTTTAAATGGTTATTAAATATTCAGATGTGCTATTTTGTTTTTCGTTTAATGCTCCTGGTTAAAATGACAAAAAAATGTCAATTCCGAATTATCAGCAGCAGTTTTTTCTAAAAGCATTTTATAAGAATGGTTGCGCATTTTGGTTATTTTTTTTGATTAAAAACTGTAAGTAATTCCTGCTGACCAGAAAACAATGCTGCTTAATGTTTCGGCCTTCGTTTTGGTGACTGATGCGCCAGAAGCTGCTGTAACCGTTGTTGATACTACATTTGGGTTTACGGGTAATGAGGCCGTGGGAGTAATATCAAAAATAAATTTCCCTACCGAATAATCTAGCGGCACACTGAATTCGTAATCCATTATTTTAAATTGGGATGTATTTGGCAAATAAGACCTGGTAGAAGTGACGGTTTGATTCTTCTTTTTCGTTTTGTATTTCCTCTTTACCAAATAAGAGTTGTAATAGTTTTGGGTACTTGCATTTATTAAGAGAGAAGGAGTAATCTCAAAATTATCATCTGCGAAAAAGAAGGGATGGTTGATTCCGAACGATGCATAATAATCATTGGTTGAACTAAAAACAATTCCACCTTGCAACGAAGGTTTTATAAATCCAAGATCGTAAGACAAAGTTCCGTTCAGGCTTCCTTTCGTTTCCGCCCTTATATTTTTACTTTGACTATTGTAAAAATCTTTTTCAGCAGATACAATTCCCGAAAGCTTATTCATTGTAAAAGCATATCCCGCTTCTATCTCCACAAGGTCAACACGGCTGTTTCCGGCGCTGGCCAGGTAAGAAAGAGAAGTGCCTGCATAGAAACCCGATTTATTATAATAATTAAAAGAAGGCGTCAGGTAAGGAATTTTGAGCGAGTCGTGCCTGCCGAGATAAACGTTGTTACTTAAGTAACTTAACCC
>JBDTJV010000522.1:0-4314 GCA_039935675.1 Ginsengibacter sp.
CCCTAAATTTGGTTTCGGTAGTAAATAAACAAATAGTTTTGATTCTTATTTTACGATCCAATAAATTAGAAGAATCGACAAACCAATAAACTTCTAAATAAGAATTATCAAACATTCATAAACAAAGCCTTTAGTTCTGAAGCCTCACCTGGTTTCATCTTTCCGGCGAGGATCAATCTTAATTGACGACGGCGCAAAGCTCCTTTAAAAAGTTCCTCTTCATGTTCTGTTTCTGGTTCGATCTTTGAGATAGGACGTGGCTTGCCATGTGGATCTAAAGCCACAAAAGTATAGTAGGCTTCGTTGCTGTCATATTTGTATTGTTGAATAATATCTTCTCCCCAAACCCTTAAATATATTTCCATACTTGTATTAAAAGCGCGGGTCACTTTGGCTTCAATGTGAACTACATTTCCCAACTTTATCGGGTTGGTAAATGAAATGTTATCTACGGACGCAGTAACCACAGGCGCGCTGCAATGTTTACTCCCCGCGAGTGCAGCGGCGATATCCATCCAATACATTAATCTGCCACCCATCAAATTTTCAAATAAATTAGTATCATTAGGAAGTACCAATTCTGTCATTATAATTAAGCTATCCGAAGGTTTTTTTGCTGTCATTAAAAAAAATTTTTGCAAAGATACTTTTCTAATGTGCTAATCAGCAATTAAGCCGACAATTCAATTTTATTTGGAGAATCATTGCCAATGAAAGAATTTTGTTTTTTTTTAATAACAACCTATGAATATTTCTTTTGAAGACACCAAAACCGCTTTCGCTTATAAAACAGATAAAGAACTCAAACGTGCCCGTTTTCTCTTTGCGTCTATGGGTAAAGCATGGCTTGTAAAATCAGGTCTGTGGCTTACACCGCTCGCTCTCCGTTTAAAATTGCCCGTAAAAGGGATAATAAGAAAAACTATTTTTAGCCAGTTTGTGGGAGGCGAAACATTGGAACAGACCGCTGGTGTGGCGGAAAATCTTAGTCGCTATCAAGTTAAGGTAATCCTCGATTATGGCGTGGAAGGAAAAGAAGGCGAAGCCAACTTTGAAAAAGCAACTGAAGAATTTATTAAAGTGATAAGGTACGCGTCAACGCAAACCAATATTCCTTTCATGAGTGTCAAATTAACCGGGCTGTGCCGTTTTAATCTTTTAGAAAAAATACAAATTCATTCTGTTTACGCAGATGTTATTCGCGGCATAATTCCTCTTGAAAAATTAACTGACAGTGAAAAGGAGGAATGGAAAAATGTGGTCCGGAGAATGCGCAAGATTTGCAACGCCGGAGCAGAAAGTAATGTTGGTGTTTTGATAGATGCAGAAGAAACCTGGATTCAGAATGGCGTAGATGGATTGACCACCCAAATGATGCAGATATTTAATATAAAAAGAGCAGTTGTTTTCAATACTGCCCAACTTTATAGAAATGACAGATTAGCTTATCTAAAGGATAGCTCGCTTTATTCAAGGGAAAATCAGTTCGTCTTGGGAATAAAATTAGTCCGTGGAGCGTACATGGAAAAAGAAAGAGCTCGTGCCAAAGAACTGAACTATCCCTCTCCTATTAATGAAACGAAAGAAGCCACCGACGAAGAATACAATAAAGCCCTGGAGTTTGTAATTGATCCGGGTAATAACATTTCGCCCGTGATTGGCTCCCATAATGAATACAGTAATTTACTGGCTGTAAAGCTTATGGAAAAATTTGGTTTACCATTAACTGATCCCAGGATTCATTTTTCCCAATTATATGGAATGAGCGATAACATAACTTTTAATTTAGCCAAAGCTGGTTGCCATGTCAGTAAATATTTGCCATTCGGCCCTATAAACGACGTAATCCCTTACCTCATGCGTCGTGCGCAGGAAAATTCCTCCGTAAGCGGACAAACCGGAAGAGAATTGGGACTTATTAAAAAAGAATTAAAGAGACGAAGTATGTCTTAATGCTTTTGAGAATTATCATTTTATACCTAAAAATTTCCAGCTCACGTCCACTTAGGTATATCTCTAAAAAGACTTCTCCTTACTGGTATCTAATGAAAATCAATTGCATCGCCTTATACGGGTGTTTTTCACAGACCTCATTTATTAAACCAATCTGAAGACTGTTTTATTTTATTGATTTTTTGAGTGAAGAATTTTTTTATTTTCTAAAAGCCCGATCTAAAATCCTTTCTATTTCTACGTTTACTGCCTCTAATGGCCTCTTTATTTTACTATTAACAACTCATTAACATAATATTCAGTTAAATGATTGTCATTGAGTTGTAAAGGATTTGTTTCAAAATTGTCAGGTCATGATTTACTATACATCAGAAGTTCTTCATTTTTTTAACCAACAGTAACCCTGTTACAAAAAGATTCATTTATGAGAAAATCACTTTTCTTTTTCTTGCTGGTTCTTGGGTTTTCAATCCAGGGGTTTTCGCAATCGAGAACTATCACGGGCAAAGTTACCAATGAGCACGGCGCAATGGTTCCGTTGGCAACAATCGAACAAAAGGGAACCAAAAATGTAGTTACTGCGGACGATGAAGGAAGTTTTACGATCACAGTAACCGGAACGAATCCAATGTTGGTTATTTCATCAGTGAATTATGAAACAAAAGATGTCCCGGTCGGAACCAATTCTACTTTGAATGTCATTATGAATGGTTCAGGTGAATTATCGGAAGTAGTCGTTACTGCTTTGGGTATTACCAGGCAGAAGCGCTCTTTAGGATATTCGGCCCAAAGTGTTGATGCTAAAGAATTGACTGAATCTCATCAAAATAATTTATTAAATGCCTTGCAGGGAAAAGTAGCCGGAGTTACTATCAGTAGCGCTGGTGGCGGCCCCGGCCAGGGTGCTAACATTTTGATAAGAGGTGTCAACTCCCTTGACCTTGGAACACAACCTCTTTTTGTAGTAGATGGAATCCCGATCGATAATACCACTTCTTCGCAGGGAACGGGCGGCGGCCTTCCGGCATCAATGGGAAATATGGCCGGAGACATTAATCCCGATGATATTGAAAGTGTAAATATCCTCCGTGGTGGCGCAGCGACTGCACTTTATGGATTGCGGGGAGCTAACGGTGTCGTGGTTATTACTACCAAAACTGCAAAAGCAGGAATTATGAAAGTGACCTATAGCACTACTTACGGAATTGACCAGGTTGATAAATTTCCCGAAGTCCAAAATAAGTTTACACAAGGGTACAAAGGAGAATATGATCCTGCTTCTTTTTGGCCTGAATGGGGACCCACTGTTGCTGCTGCCAAAGCAATAGATCCTACCCACCCGGATAAATTATTTAATCAATATAAACGCGCTTACCTGAACGGAAATCAATTTCGAAATAACCTTGGATTTTCCGGAGGTACAGAAAAAGCCAACTTATCCTCATCCGTTTCTTATTTTAAACAAAATGGAACGATTCCATTTACCTGGTACCAGGAAATATCTGCCCGTTTGAATGGTAATCTCAAACTCAGCGATAAGTTTAGCATGGGCACTTCTCTTTATTACGTTAACACAGATGGTAATTTCTACGACGCTAACAGGTTTAATGAGAACCTTTCTTATTGGTCACCCCGTTGGGATGTTCGTGATTATCTGAAACCTGATGGCACTCAAAATACATACGGAAATAACAACGCCTGGTATTCTGCGGCTACCAGTAAATTCCGGTCAAATGTTAACCGTTTGATAGGAAATATTTCTTTCAATTACCAACCATTTCCCTGGTTGATCGCTACCTATAAATTAGGTATGGATTATTATGCAGATGCCCGAACCAAAACATCGCCCGGTCCGAAGGGAGTTCCCGGCGAAGTTGTAGGAGCCGATGACAATGGTTTGGGGTTCGTTGGACAATATAGCAAAAACTATCGCCAGGTAAATTCTAACCTGATGCTAACCTTTGATCACGATTGGAACAGCAAATTCAAAACGACCTTGAGAGTAGGACAAGATTTGCTTGACCGCTCGATCCTATTGGTTTCTGCAGAGGGTACAGATCTTGGAGTTTACAATCTGTTTAATTTAGGAAACGCCAAGCAACAGGTAACCGGTCAGTATAATGAGCAATATCGTATCATTGGCGCTTTCGGAGAATTCACCGCTGCTTATAATAACGATTTATTCCTGACTATTACAGGAAGAAACGACTGGACATCTTCATTAGAAAAAGATTACCGTTCCTTTTTTTATCCATCTGTTAGTTTGAGCTATATGTTCTCTGACCAGTTCCATTTACCTTCCTGGGTTTCTGACGGAAAATTCCGTGCTTCTTTGGCGCAAATTGGCAAGGACGCTGAGCC
>JBDTJV010000523.1:0-6953 GCA_039935675.1 Ginsengibacter sp.
CAAAAGCAAATTACTGACCTTTACATCGCAATTGATAAATTATCTGTTGAAAAGAAAATGGCCATTTCAGATATTTGTTACCCTTTGAATATTAAGATCAATATTATTCCTCATGCTGCTGAATGGCGCGGCGGCCTTTTCGAAAAGAAACAGGTAAAGGAATTAAATATTGAAGAACTTTTAGAAAGGGATGAGATCAGTTTACCACATGACATTCTTCAAAAAACTTACCAGGAGGCTACCATCATGGTAACAGGCGCCAGTGGTTCTATTGGAAGTGAAATTTGTCGCCAACTATGCAAGTTCAGTTTCAAAAAACTTATTTTGGTTGATCAATCAGAATCAGGGTTGTTTGACCTGGAATACGAACTAAAAAGGAATAAACAAAAGCACCTTTTGAAAGTTGAAGTAGGTTCTATCAGGGATGTTTCAAGATTGAAAAAGATATTTGCTTCTCACCGCCCGGATTTTGTCTTTCATGCGGCTGCCTATAAGCACGTCCCCCTGATGGAAACATTTAGTAGTGAGGCTGTTTTGACCAACATATTTGGAACTAAAGCGGTTGCTGATCTTGCTATCGCTTATAAAGTGAAAAAGTTTGTGATGGTTTCTACTGATAAAGCGGTAAACCCCACAAACGTAATGGGAACTACTAAAAGGATTTCTGAAATTTATATACAATCTCTAAGTGATCGCCAGGATTCTGAAACTGAGTTCATAACTACCAGGTTTGGAAATGTGCTCGGATCCGCAGGAAGTGTCGTTAAAACTTTTGAGAAACAAATTAAGGCAGGTGGCCCCATCACGATTACTCATCCTGATATTACCCGTTATTTTATGACAATTCCTGAAGCTTCAAAGCTTGTATTGGAAGCTGGTAAAATTGGAGAATCAGGTGATATACTTTTGTTTGACATGGGCAAACCGGTAAAGATCATGGACCTTGCTAAAAGGATGATCCAACTTGCAGGTTTAAAGCCAAATGATATTGCCATCTTACAAACAGGATTGCGTCCGGGTGAAAAGATGTATGAAGAATTGTTCAAAGATTCTGAGGAATTTGCAGAAACTTATCATCCAAGAATTTTGCGTGCAAAAAAATGCGCCAGTTTCAATGATGAATTTAGTTCACTATTAGGTGAATTACAGCAGGCAGCACTGATGCACAATAATGAGATCATTCCTTTTATTTTAAGAAAAATGGTTCCTGAGTTTAGTTCTGCAAGTTCATTAAAATTTGGAGCTGAGGTTTTAGAGCAATCAAAAAGTTAAAATAGTATTTCGCTGGTATTCAGATAGTTTTTATAGCATTAATTTTGTAAAGTATTAACTGGCATTTTACTTGCTTATTATTGTTGTTCTTTTAAATAATACCAGATTACATGAAAAGCTTATTTTTAATATTCATTTCTTTTTCCATTGCCTCGGTTGCAAGTTCGCAGGATTTTCATCTCAATTTATTTTTAGGTTCTTCTAATTACCAGGGAGATTTGCAGGCAAAAAGGTACACTTTTGACCAGGCTCATTTGGCCGGGGGATTGGGCCTTTCCTATGATCTGACACAGCATTTTTCTGTAAGAGGATCTTTTAAGATTGGTAAAATATCTGGTAACGATAAATATGGAAGGAACAGCACAAGAAATTTGAATTTTTCTTCTATGTTATCAGAAGGAGACGTAGACCTTCAATATTATATCACTCCACTCGGAAGCCATTCTTTAACTCCCTACGTTTTTGCAGGAGTTGCTATTTATCATTTTGATCCATACACATACGATTCCACGGGAAATAAATTTTATTTAAAACCACTCAGTACAGAAGGCGAAGGTTTCATCGCAGGAAGAAGTAATTATAGTCTTACACAAGTTTCACTTCCTTTTGGAGCCGGTATTAAATTACCGCTTAGTGATAATCTAAACGTTGGACTTGAAGTTGGATTCAGAAAAACATTTACCGACTACCTGGATGATGTAAGCACAACGTACGTTGACGAAAATCAATTACTTGCTGCACGAGGTGCAAAAGCTGTTGAACTTTCTTATCGCGGAGATGAATTAAAAAACGGATCGCAAGTGTATCCTGTAGCGGGAACAGGAAGAGGTAACCCCGGATCAAAAGACTGGTATTATTTTACGGGAATTACTTTGTCATTTCGTTTAGGAAATGGATTGTTAGGAAATGGCAACGGCAGTGGAGCTGGTAAAAATGCTGAATGGAATTGCCCTAAAAAAGTATTGTAACTGAGTAAACCAAAGTGATAAAAGCTACTCAATTATTTTGTCGCCAACCTCTTAAGAAATCTTCTATTTTCATTCTTTTTTTTCCTTCCAACTGAATTTCTTTTAAAGAAATAATTCCATCGCTGGCTGAAAATTTCAGAAAAGTTTTATTGTCGGTCGATATTTTTCCAGGTTCATTTCCGGGAGTAATTTTTTCTATTTCTGATAAATATATTTTAAGTTTTTTTCCATTTAAAAAAGTAAAAGCGGTAGGATAAGGAGACAGCCCCCGGATTAAATTATAAATGTCTTCCACGTTTTTATTCCAATCGATCTCGCAGGTTTCTGTAAATAGTTTTGGCGCATGATTTAATGGTGAATCGTGGTTGAGGAATAGAGAAGGTTGAGCCATTTCTTTCAGGGTTCCATTTTCTAATTGTTTGATGGTTTCTAAGAGTAATTCTGCCCCGGTTTCCATCATTTTATCGTGTAATGTTCCTGCCGTTTCATCCGGTTCTATTCTGATTTTTTCCTGTAATAAAATATTGCCCGTATCGATTTCATGTTGCAATTTAAAGATAGTAACGCCGGTTTCTTCTTCTCCATTTATAATGGCCCAATTTATCGGGGCTGCTCCGCGATATTGAGGCAGGAGTGAGGCATGAACATTTATGGTTCCCTTAGGTGGCATATTCCAAACAATCTCCGGAAGCATTCTAAATGCTACGACTACCTGAAGGTCTGCATTTAATTCCCTTAATTCTTTTATGAATCCAGGGTCTTTTAACTTTTCGGGCTGCAGAATTTTCAAATTTTTATCGACCGCATATTTTTTTACGGCGCTTTCTGTCAATTGCATTCCACGACCTGCCGGTTTATCAGGGGCTGTTACTACGCCTGCAATTTGATAGCCCGCTTCGTACAACTTGTTTAATGAAGGCACAGCAAACTGTGGTGTGCCCATAAAAATAATTCGTAAAGGTTCCATTGAAATTGTTTGTTATCTAACCCAAATAGGTGAGTAGATATTTAAGCCATTTTTTTGAAAAAGATTCTTTTTTTAGCCTATTCAAAATCTTTATACAGTAAATATTTTTTCCTTATCTTTTTATAATTACTCAAAGCGGGTTCCCAGCTTGCGCGAATATCTTTTTCTGAAACACCGTTTCTTATCTGTTGCCAAAGATCATTGTTCCCGGCAAGTTTGTCTATGAAGGAATTTTCCATATTTCCGGATTTAGGCACGATAAAAAAACTGTCTTTATTGGGAAATAAACGATAAGCTTCTATCAGCCATTTCAATTGAATGTGGTTGTTTATCTTTTTCAACACTTCCGATGGAGTTCCTGATAAGTTCCAGCCGTAACAAACTTCCCCATAATGCTTGCTGCTTTTTGCACCTTCCGTAGGGTGAGGTGTAAATGAATATAAATTTTTAGGTAAAGAAGGATCGCCGAAAACCTGGAAAGGTTTATCAGTTCCGCGGCCTTCGCTCAGGGTAGTCCCTTCAAAAAAACAAGTGGATGGGTATAAATATACTGATTGTATATCCGGGAGGTTTGGTGAAGGTTTTACGGGTAATATATATTTACTGTTATGATCGTAATTCAAATTTTTGATAACCAAAAGATGAAAAGGGCTGTCAACTGTTTTTTTTGCATGTTGATAATAGGCATATTTTTGATTGGCAGCTTCACTCAACCATTTTTCGCCAGCCATCATTAGAGCATATTCTCCTAACGTAAGACCATAAACAATGGGGATCGGTTGTTCTCCTACGCCACTTTTATATTTCAAATTCAAGACGGGGCCATCGACGTAAAAGCCATTTGGATTTGGTCGGTCAAGGATGATCAAAGGGATCGAATTTTCCAGTGCAGATTCGAGAAATTTTTGCATGGAAGTGATGTAAGTATAGAACCGTACGCCTACATCCTGGATATCAAATATCATTATGTCAACACCTTTAAGATCCTCCGGCGTTGCTTTTTGGTGTCGTCCGTAGAGGCTTACCACTTCGATTCCGGTTTCTTTATCTATCGAATTCCCTACTTTTTCACCAGCATCGGCTGTTCCTTTAAATCCATGTTCAGGACCAAAAATGCGCACTATTTTTACCCCTCGTTTCAATAAGGTATCTACAAGTGAAACATTCCTGACCATTGAACTTGGATTTGCAAAAACAGCAACATTCTTTCCCTTCAAAAGTGGTAGATATAATTCCATTCTTTCCGCACCGGGAATGATCCGTTTTTGGGCAAAAGAAAATGACATAACTGTAAGTAAACAAAAAAATAAGGCAAATTTTCGTTTCATGCTTTAATTGAATTATGGTTAAGTGTAAATTAAGTGATTACAAATAGTAAAAGCTGATAAAATTATTGTAAAAAATATTGTTTTGGCGATTTCCTGCTAATAAATAAAATATAATCGCCAACTTTACTCAACACGAAATACTTTTTCATAATCAGTATTTCCATTTTAAATTTAAAAAAAAATAAATTATGAGCAAGGCAAAAAAAGGGGATAATGTGAAAGTGCATTACAAAGGCAAATTAACCAGTGGAGAGCAGTTTGATTCCAGTGAAGGAAGAGATCCACTTGCATTTAAGGTGGGAGCCGGTCAAATGATCAAAGGGTTTGACGATGCAATTCCAGGGATGGAAGTAGGGGAGAAAAAGACAATCAATATTGCCCCGGTAGATGCATATGGTGAAAAGAATGCAGATGCAATTATTGAATTTCCTAAATCAAATATTCCGGAAGATATGAAGTTGGAGCCGGGAATGAAATTACAATTGCAAAACCAGGCAGGGCAACCGATTCCCGTGGTGGTAACGGAAGTAAAAGATGATGTAGTCATATTAGATGCCAACCATGAACTTGCAGGAAAAGAATTGGTATTTGATATCGAATTGGTTGATATTTCATAAGAAGTTTTGTTTTAAAACTTACATAAGATTTGGGGATGGCGAATAACATGTTTTTAAATTATTTGAAGTTTAATGTGTTGTTCGCCTCTCTTTTTTATGATGAAAATCGATTTCTGTAACTTTGGATAAAAGAAAAATATGTCAACAGAAACTTTATCACCTGCGACAAAGAGTAACACTGAAAAGGATTTTCTGCCATTGCAGGGTACGGATTATGTAGAGTTTTATGTAGGAAATGCAAAGCAGGCCGCGCATTATTACAAAACCGCTTTTGGTTTTCAATCGCTTGCCTATTCCGGTCCGGAAACGGGTGTGAAAGACAGAGTGAGCTATGCTATCAGGCAAAACAAGCTCACTTTTGTTCTGACCACTCCTTTGCGGAAAGATAATGAAATAGCAGCCCATATAGCCAAACATGGAGACGGTGTGAAAATGCTTGCTCTAAAAGTAGACGATGCCACCAGCTCCTGGGAAGAAACAACCAAACGCGGTGGTAAAAGCTTTATGAAGCCAACAACTTTAAAAGATGATAGTGGTGAAATGGTAATGAGTGGTATCCATACTTACGGAGATACCATTCATTTATTTATTGAAAGGAAAAATTATTCCGGTCCTTTTATGCCAGGATACAGGAAATGGGAAAGCGCCTATAATCCTTCAGATACCGGGCTTTTATACGTTGATCATTGTGTGGGTAATGTTGGCTGGAATCAAATGGATCCGTGGGTAAAGTTTTATGAGGATGTAATGGGATTTAAAAACATTCTCAGTTTTGATGATAAAGATATATCTACAGAATACTCTGCGTTGATGAGTAAAGTAATGTCTAACGGTAATGGTTACGTGAAATTTCCTATCAATGAACCGGCAGAAGGAAAAAAGAAAAGCCAGGTAGAAGAATACCTTGAATTTTATGATGGTGAAGGTTGCCAGCACGTAGCTCTTGCTACGCATAATATTATTGAAACAGTTACTGCATTAAAAAACCGCGGCGTGGAGTTTGTAAAAATTCCACCAAGTTATTATGCCACTGTTTTAGACAGGGTTGGCCATATCGACGAAGACCTTCAACCTTTAAAGGAACTGGGGATTCTAATTGATAAAGATGAGGAAGGATATCTTTTACAAATATTTTCAAAACCTGTGGAAGACAGGCCTACGCTGTTTTTTGAGATCATTCAACGCAAGGGTGCAAAGAGTTTTGGCAAAGGAAATTTTAAAGCTTTGTTTGAAGCAATTGAAAGAGAGCAGGCGGAAAGAGGAAATTTGTAAATTGTTTTTGTATAAAAAAAGTTAACAAAATCACAGCGATTCCGCTTCAATAAAAAAATTAATTTTACGTTCTTTATAGAATCACATTTATAGAAATGTTTAAGTCCGCTTATAAGTATTTTCTTCTTTTTATTTTTTGTTTCCAGGCAGCTTTTTTTGTCGCTGCACAAAATTCTTATTCCTCTTCCCGAGGTGTTTTATTTAAAATGGCAGCCCTGGAAATTCGCGAGGATTCTCTTCAAAAAGAATTTATAGCAAAGGGTTTGGAATGGCCCGCCCGTTACGTTTTTATCCGCAGTTTTAAATATGATGGACAATTGGAGGTTTGGGTAAAAAGCCACGCAAAAGATAAATACAAATTGTTCAAAACATATAGGGTTTGTCTTCAAAGCGGCGCAATGGGACCTAAAAGAATGCAGGGCGATTTCCAGGTTCCGGAGGGCTTTTATTATGTAACTGAATTTAATCCAAACAGTAATTATCACCTGGCATTGGGCATAAATTATCCGAATGCTTCAGACAAAATTTT
>JBDTJV010000524.1:0-4491 GCA_039935675.1 Ginsengibacter sp.
AGAATCAAGAGGAGAATCTGCAAGGAGAGAGCCTTCTTCCAATCATGTATCTCCTCAAAGGCAAATGGAAAGAAGATCAGCTCCCGTTAGAACCTTTAACAGCAGCAGGCAAAGCCAGCCCGTAGCAAGAACTACTCCTACAAGAACGTTTAGCAACAATTCGAACAGAACGATAACTCGCAACAATAATTATAACGAGAGAAGTATTGCTTCCCGTAATAATTATAGTAACAGTGCAAGAAGTTATAATGTAAACAGGTCTTATAATAATCGTTCTTATTCTGAGTCCCGTTATTACGGTAATGTTTATGGACGTAGAACTTACTTGATGGCCGGCCCTCGTTATACCGTAATCCCTCATAGTTTTATTTCCATTCGTTTTGGAGGAAATCCATATTACTATAACAATGGCTATTATTATGGATATTATGGTGGTTATTACCAGCCAATCTTTCCTCCTTTTGGATTTCAGATAGGCATTCTGCCGTTTGGCTATTCAACCCTTTATTATGGAGACAATCCATTCTATTATTATAACGGAATTTATTACCGTCAATATAATAATTCTTACCAGGTAGTCGACGCTCCAATGGGTGCTGTTGTATCTTCTTTACCTGAAGGAATAAGGTCTGTAAACATCAATGGCGAACAGATGTATGAACTCAATGGTACTTTTTACAAAGCAGAAACTGATGCCAATGGAAATACCGTTTACGAAGTGATTGGAAAAAATGGAGTGATCAATAATACAAACACAGATGACCAGGTACAGCAGGCTCCTCCTCAAAATGATGGAACGCAAATAGGTGACATTTTAAATTCTCTTCCTGAAAATTCAAAAATCGTTACCGTTAATGGCCAGGAATTGTACGAAACTCCTGATAATATTTATCTACAGAAAGAAGGAAGCGATGGAAACATCCAATACAAAGTAGTAGGAAAGTAAAACAAGGTATTCGATAATAAAAAGAAGCCGGCAATGCCGGTTTTTTTTATTTTAAGATTTTCTAAAATTATTTACCTTATCAAGTAACAACGTTCACGAGCAATAGTTATCCCATAATTTCTGAAAGAATACTCAAAGTTTTCATTGTTCCAAATTCCGGAACGTGCCATGAATAATAGCTTTCAAGATTCTTTAGAATTCCAAACCTGGTGGTCCTGTTCATTTTTATTTCTTCCAGGTGCTCTGGATGAATTGCTTTTAGTAATTGAGAAATGTAAAAACTGTTTTCAACACTTAGCTGATCATGGGTAGCTGACTTTTCCTCCGAAAAGCTTCCTTCGTATAGATTAAAAATGTTTCTTTTTTCAGAATAATTATCGATTAAACGGAAACCAAGAATTTGTGCTATTTGCAAAGCAAAATAGATTGGAAAGTTAGCGGTAACGGTTTTATCCGAACCGTCCAATTGTATAAAAGCATCTTCACAAAAATGAAAAAGGTCTTCATTAGTTTCGGGTTGTTTCAAATTTTTTTGTAGCAATTCGACCATAAAAAGCGCGACAGCGTTTATGGTAACATCGCTGAAAATATTCTTATAAATTATCGCCCATTTTAAATCATTTATCCGTTGCAGGTTTTTTAAGTGGTTATGATAAACCTGCATTTCTAAAATGGATGAAGGCTGAAAAAAATGAGCCTTTGAAGATTTACCTGACGTACGAACTCCATTTACCAAATAAGATTGGATTCCAAAAATCTCGGTGAAAATAGAAGCGATTACACTCGTTTCACCGTATTTTATCGTTCTTAATACGATTCCTTTGGTTGTTTGGATCATTAGCTAATGTGAAAATCTGAAAATTACAGTAAACGAACTAATAATTGAAAAACTTATTCTTCATAAAAAATTAATGAATGAAACGAATTAACCAATAACCAATCAACTTATTACTAATTTGCAGCCATGTACACTTTAAAAAAATCTCTTGGACAGCATTTTTTAAAAGATGAAAAAGTAGTAAAGAAAATTATCGCTGCTTTAATGGAAAGATCTTTTAAAAACCTTGTAGAAGTGGGGCCGGGAGGCGGGGCGCTTACCAAACATTTGGTAAAAATACCGGGGATCCATTTTAAAGCAGTTGAACTTGACGAAGAAAAAATAAATTATCTTTTAAAAGAATTTCCATCATTAAAAAACAACCTTATCCACCAAAGCTTTTTAGAAACAGATCGCCCTTTTGATGAACCATTTACAGTTATTGGGAATTTCCCTTATAATATTTCAACACAAATTCTCTTTAAAGTCCTGGAGTGGAAAGAGTACGTTCCTGTTGTAATTGGAATGTTCCAGAAAGAAGTGGCAGAAAGAGTTGCAGCAAAAGAAGGCAGTAAAATTTATGGCGTTATAAGTGTACTCATCCAATATTATTACGAGGTAGAATATTTATTTTCCGTTGGAAATGAATCTTTTAATCCGCCTCCAAAAGTGCAAAGCGGTGTGATTAGATTGACTGCACGCGAACAATATCTACCCATAAAAAGCGAAAGGGCTTTTTGGGTTTTGGTAAAAACCGCCTTTAACCAACGCCGTAAAACACTCAGAAATGGAGTTAAAAGTTTGATTGCAAAAGAAGACCTGGAAGATAAGTTTTTCGATCGTCGAGCTGAAACTTTGAGTGTTGAAGAATTCGCGCAGTTAACTTTTAAGATGATTTGAGAAATTAATATTTTGAGTTAAAAATTACTAATTTTTCAATCATTTACTTTGAACCAAATTATTCCACCAGACCTAAGTTTTACTAACAAAATAGAATTCGAAGTTATTTCCTTTTTTACTACTAAGATTTGATTTCAATTTCGATTTTAGAACCACTTTTAATACTTCGTTACATAAATAATTGCGGACCTTTTAAATTTCTATGCGGGATCTTTCCAAGGTGCTTGTAAGCTTTCTCCGTCACTTCTCTGCCACGTGAGGTACGCATAATAAAGCCTTCCTGGATCAAAAATGGCTCATATACTTCCTCCAATGTCCCCGCTTCTTCACCTACAGCAGTGGCAATCGTAGTTATTCCAACAGGACCGCCTTTGAATTTTTCAATGATCGTACTCAAAATCCTGTTGTCCATTTCATCAAGTCCGTATTCGTCCACATTCAGCGCCCTCAGCGCATGTTGGGTAATCTTCAAATCAATCACTCCGTTAGAAAGAACCTGTGCAAAATCTCTTACGCGTCTTAATAATCCATTGGCAATTCTTGGTGTGCCTCGACTTCTTCCCGCTATTTCTGTCGCAGCATCAGAAGTGATTTTTGTTTTAAGAATGGAAGAGGATCGCAAAATTATTTTTTGTAAAGTAGCAGCGTCATAATATTCCAGCCTGGATTTAATTCCAAACCTGGAAAGCAAAGGCGCTGTGAGCAAACCGCTTCGGGTTGTGGCTCCAATCAAAGTAAAAGGATTCAAATTGATCTGCACACTTCTTGCATTCGGGCCTGTATCGATCATGATATCTATGCGATAATCTTCCATTGCCGCATATAAATATTCCTCTACCACATTGCTCAACCGGTGAATTTCATCGATAAAAAGTACGTCATTAGCTTCCAGGTTGGTAAGCAATCCGGCCAGATCGCCGGGCTTTTCAATTACCGGACCGCTTGTTTCTTTAATATTTACTCCTAATTCATTGGCAACGATTCTGCTTAAAGTAGTTTTTCCAAGACCTGGAGGTCCGTGAAACAAAATATGATCCAACGCTTCTTCACGTTGCCTGGCCGCTTTAATAAAAATTCTTAAATTTTCTATAATTTGTGCCTGCCCGCTAAATTCTTCAATTATTGACGGACGAATATTATTTTCAAAATCCTTTTCTGCAGGAGATAATATTTCTTTTTCTTTATTTAAATTTTGATTTTGCATGTATATTTTTCAACGTTGTAAAAATAAAGTTTTTAAAGCGAAAATGTTTAAAGAGCAAGATCGCCTTTCAAACAACACTTTCACCACTAATCAAGTCGTACATAACAAACCTGAATTTGTCCTTTAACTTTGTAAAATGCAAAAAACACCCATACGATATTGGATTTGCCAGGTTCTTGGCTGGGGCGGCTGGACTTTATTGAATCTTTCGTTTTTTTATTTCTTTCTGCAGGATGTTTATTGGAATTCCGGCGAAAGAAAAAGTCTCCTTTTTGCTATTCTATTTATTCAATTCTGCTGGTACCTGGGTGCGACTCATTTATTGCGAATGGTTCTAAAGAAAATTGGCTGGATAAAATTTCCTACCAATAAGGTCATCGTCTTTTTTGTTGTAGCGGTAATGTTGACTGGGCTTTTAGCGTATTATGGAGCTAAATCAACGGCTTTGATTACGGGCACTTCGCTGGTTCAATATGAAAAAAAACAAGATCTAAAAACTGCGATTGCACAGGAAAAAACACTCGGGCTTGAGAATACACCCTACTATCTCGCTGATAAGAATAACCCGAAAGACTCACTCAATTATTCTTCGGCACAAAATATTAAGAAAAATACCGGTTGGTA
>JBDTJV010000525.1:0-3146 GCA_039935675.1 Ginsengibacter sp.
ATTTAGCACTGCCATCCAAAAGCATATTGCCACCGTTTCTTGTTGCTCCAAAACCCACGGATAAATTATTAATGGGCGTATAAGCAAACCCCAGCCGTATATTAGCTGAACCAAAGAAACCAAATAAATCCTTAACACCATTTTCAACTGTTCCAAACCTATGTTGGATATCTGCTTCAAGAGTTCCTTTTATGGGAACCATTACAGTTTGATCATCGATAATCCATACACTTCGAAATGTATTCTTTACAGGTTTACGTTTTAAGGGTGCGGGTGCTTCCGTTTGTGTTACCTTGGCGGAGCTGTCATTTTGTGAAAACGATGCTTTATTCATGAGCAGTAATGAAACCATTATACAAGAGCAAAGTATCAGCTTCCTTTTTGATTTATAAATAATTATTTTCATTTGATTAATTTTTAGATCACTTAATTGTTTGGAGCTCCATTTCTTATCCAGTCATATATTTTTTGTCTTTCGGCAGCATCCGGAATATGAACTTCCATGTTGCCATTTATCATGACATACAATTGACTTTGTTGGGGTACAACCGTATTGACAAAGCCACCCAACAGTTGTTGATAAGAAAGGTCAGGAGTTAAATAAGGAACCTGCGAACCCTTCACATGACAACCGGACAAAGCACAATCGGTAGTAAAAATGGGCTGGAGATCACCACTAAAACTTACATATTGAGGCGGTTTGGTAGAAACAACAGTAGGAAGAATCACATCTTTATAACAGCTGATCAAGCTGACCACCATAAAAAATATCAGGCCGCCATATATTAATAATCGTTTCATAATAATTGAATTTTTAGGTGACTATTTATTATTGAAATTCATGTTACACTGAACTGCAATGATATCGGATACTTCGGTCGTAGTGATACCAAAAGATCTGCAGTTGAACTGGAAGTTTAATTGCAAGCCAAACTGATCGTAAGCAGAAGCAGTACCTGCGCCAATAGTTGCTCTTTTAACATAAGAAAGGGTTCCATTGATAGTAGTGTCATGAGGTGCAGCAAGCAAACCCTTCCAGGTCATTACCATTGTGACTATATAGCCAGGGCTTTTTGTATCGAATTGCACATTGGTAGTTCTGATAACTGCGAGGTTAGAGTCTATCAAATTTTGTCTACCTGAAATTAATTTTGGTGCACCTACGTAACCTAAGTAACATCCTCCGTCACGGCCGGGTTCTCCTGTATTAGATGTATTCATTTGAACATAGCCACTGAAATAAGTTTTTGTAGGATCATTTTCATAAAAAGCCCAGGAACTATCCAACACGGGTTGACCAGTAGTGCCATACTGTGTCTTTGCAGAAGATGGGACACTATTTAATCCGAACATGTTAAATCGGCCAGTAAGTAATGCACCTGTTTGCAGGTAATTACCAGACCATAAAACACTTGAATGTACCTGGTCCATTTTCCATTGAGACGTATCTCCTATTGTTTCGATTCCCGGAACAAAAATACCGCTGCCACGATTAATGGTGACAGTGCCTGTTGCCTGTTCAGGCATGATCAAATCTTTGTGAGTGCAACTTGCCATATATCCATAACCACTGATTAAGATGATGACAATTAACAGGAGTGTTTTATTGTTAAACAGTTTCATATAATGTTTTTAAATTGAACAATTAATTATGAGGACAAAATTATATTTGCCCGGTTTCCAATTCGCTGACCTTTGTCAGCCGTTTCAGTGACTCATATCATTAAAGGGTAATGCCGCCTTATAGGATATTACAGAAGATAGCTCACCAGGGAAGATGAAAATAAAATTGAATAAATGCATTGACTACATCCTCAAAACCACTGTATAATTTAATTGATAAATGTTGTAAAGAGTATGAAATACTCATCAATTTCTAAATTCCTTTTTTTTATTTCGGAAGAAAAAGAAATATATTAATGCCATAAAGAGGAAGCTTACCAGGTTTAGAAGAAAGCTGGCGGTATATAATCTCATATCATTCTTTAAAATGTTCTCATCAACTGGTGAGCCAATTTGTAGTATGATATCTTTCACTAAAATGAAGAAGAATACCAAACTATGGATCAAGCTTATTATTTCTTTTTTCCTAAATGCCGGTATCCAAAAAAGGATGCCTAGAAGTCCCCATATCATCAGGTAAGGATGATGAATCGCCATTCCTGTATTTCCGGAAGAATAGCTAAGATAAAAGTTTTTAAGTTGAAGTCCCAGGTATAGGGTACTTACCAGTGAATATGATAGAGGCAAAATTGATACCAGATGTGTTTTTAAATTATTTCCTGGTTTTTTATTTTCGGCAAGTACTAAAATTATCGCATACAATAAAGTATACCCTGAAAAAAAAGCCAATAGTTCTAACTGTTGTATGTATGCGAAAAAATTATTTCCCATGTTATTTTGTAATAGCCAAAGGTGATAAATTATTTTTTGACTAACGTATTTTATTACAATAGCCTGCCGTCAGAATGAGTGCATTTCAAAATGTCGCATCGCTGTTGAAAGTGGGCGGTGGCAAACCGCCCACGGCGCGCCGCCCCCGGTTGGTGTCCCCACCAACCCGTGACATTTTGAAATGAATCCATCATCACAGATGATTATATCTTTTGAATTACAGGAATTTTGTTGCCATGTAAATTATTTAAATAATGATCTTCGGATTTCAATAGCCACTATCAAAAGAATTTAATTTATTGAGCAATTTTAATATTAATTTTCCGGTGAATTTGGGCACGCTAAAAAGAACTTGCCCGTAAAATAAATCCAATGATAGAACAAACAGAACTTATCGTCACAGAATGGCATTATTATCCTCCTGGAAGAGCCATAGACGAAAAAGAATTTATTGATGAACTGACTATCCTGGATGTCCAGAAAAAAAGAGCTCCCACAAAAAAAGGAATTGCTTTTAGGTTTAGTTGTCGTTTCACTTTTGAAAAAAAACTAATCCTGAATTATGTTGGGGAAGATTCTTATGTAATAGATTTTGATGAAGTAATTGATGAGCATGAATTGCTTACTATGATCAGGAATTCTTTTTCAAAATTCAAGGACAAGTTCGATTTAAGAAAATTAGCTACAGTGCTTCAAAACAGGTCGCTAAGGCCTTTAGATGAATCCATGATCAATATTGCATCAATGCTGCC
>JBDTJV010000526.1:0-14411 GCA_039935675.1 Ginsengibacter sp.
CGTGAGCGGCATATCTTTATATTCCCTGGAGCCCGGTTGTTTGGCAATTAACCATTTATCATATTTTCCGTTATTACGGGCATCTTGCTGGTCTTCCCAGGAATGAGGAAGGCCGCCCATCCATGTAGCACTTGTATCTTTTATATTTAATCGGAATGGCAAATATTTTTGACCGTCTTTATTTGTTTGCATCCAAACACGATCGTTTCCAGGTATGGTTATCGCGCGTGGATCGTTGAAACCGCGCACACCTTGCAACGTACCGAAACAATGATCAAAAGAACGATTCTCCTGCATCAGGAAAACAATGTGCTCTGCATCTTCGAAAGTGGTGCCAGGGTCCGGATTAATGGCAAATGCTTTTTGAATAGAAGCTGGCAAAGAATTCCAAATACCAGCACCACCCGCGAGAAGGGATGCCTTTTTTAAAAACTCTCTCCTTGAATCCATAATTAAAAACTATTATTTGATTAATTGTTCATTTTCAATGTACTTATGAACTGAATCCTTGAGGCAGCCTTTTTACTAATCTTACGATTCTCGATTGGTTTCATTATTAGATAATAATTCTCACTCCCTTAAAAGTTCTATAATTTTTAAAGGGATGATAATTGAATTGAAATATAAAATGTGTAAAAGGTTTAATCTATTTCCGTATCAAAAGCTGATTGCGCTTTGCGGCCGAATCTGGCAGCGGTTTTTTTTAGCTGATCCAAATTTATATTTCCTCTTTCAATCTCTAATTTCTCCTTATAGCGATTAATTTTATCAAGAAAATTGATTAGTTGCAATTTACTACCAGGCGAAGAAAAATTTGATACAACTAATGAGCTTTCCAAAAACGACATTAGATCATTTATAAACAGTGGATTTTGGAGAGAGCTATTAATTAATTCTCCAATAGTATCAGATACCGGTAAAATGTCCTTTTGATTAATATCGTCTTGTGCTGTTATCATTATACTTCTTCCATAGTTATTTGAATAAAATCAGGTTCTACAAATATATTCAATACTTTAAATTGAGTATTTGGTTTTAAAACAACCTCTTTTTCATCTGTAAATTTAGACATTAATTCTATTTCTTTTCCGGATCTTGTATAAATAACAAATAAAGAATTGGGATTTACATTCGTTTGGCCTTCCCATATTACTGCAACACTTATAAATTTTGAAGTTGAAATAAAAGGGTATTCAATAATATTATTTTGAGTTTTTAATGCATCCGAATATTTGCCTATCTCCCCGGAAGTAAGAAAGACTTTTCTATACACTATTCCATTAAAATCTGGCAATTTTGAAATCGCACTATAAAGTAACATTCCAAAGTCATCAAAATCCAATCCTCTTGATGCAAGAAGTAACTTATTTGTTCGACGAAATCCGTCATTTGAATATTTGTAGATTAATGCTTTTTCAAAATCTGTTAAATTGATGGTCTTATGTGAAGAACTGTTTTGTATACTTTTCAGTTCATGTGATAAATTTTTTATAACATAATCTTCAATTAGCTTCATATACACATTGAACTTTATCTATAAAAAAAATTATTTTAAAATAAAATCTGTAAAAAATATCCACTTATCTTTTGTCTTTGGGAATGAAATTAAGTTGAAATCATGAAATTAAATGATACTATTCATACATCATTCATTAATCATCGCAGAATACAAATTGGCTCTCCTAAAAGAAGATGGCCTCTCACTTATTTTTTGTACAGATGAAAATCCGGCATTTATAAATAGTCTTTTTAATGCTAAAAAACTAACCGGGTAAGGGATCCATGGATTTGCGATCTCAAGGTCATATTCAACAATTAAAAAAGACCCATCATCTCCAAAATGATTTTTTATTCTTTCAATAAAACTTTTTTTGTCTTTTACATAATGAAGAGAATTTGCCATCATTATTCCATTGAGATTATCAAAAGGTAAAGTTGTTTTTTCAAAATTTAATTCTACCGGATTTACAGTAACACTTTTGAAAGATGAAATATTTTTGAAAGAAGAAATGTTTTTGTCCACTGCATAAATGGTACTTTCTTCATTCAATAAACTTGCCAATGAATAAGTAAATAGCCCGGAACCACAACCCAAATCTGCCCAAAAACTTTTTGCGGTTTCAGTAATATTTTTGTTTCGAATTAAGGTTATGGCTTCCTGCAATGTCATTTTTATTTTAATTTAGAAAGTTCAGTCTTAATGCTAACCAAACCATTATTCTATAACCCTGATAATTATTTTTAAACACTTCTCAAGGTGGTCATGAACATTCCCGCGCCAAAATTTTTCTTATTTACTTAAAGGTTTGCAAGAGGAAATAAAACTACTCTATCACCCATTTCCAGGCAGGCTTCACCAATATTTTTATTCCTTCAAAAGTTAATTCATCTTCCTCTTCCGCAGTGATTATCCATCCTATATTTACCTTGCAATACGCACATGCTTTCAATAATCCATTTATTTCCCGCTGTTTTGTATCCGCGTTATAAAGTGACCAGCAAATTTGAACCGGTAATGGCCGCCCACCTTCAGGATAAACAATAAAATCACATTCTGAAGATACATCAGTATAATAGTAAATATTGGTATTATAAATACTTCCGTATCGTCGGTATAACTCCCAAAACAAATTGTTTTCAAGCAACATCCCTTTATTATCAGAATATTTCATTGTATTGGCATTAAGTAACCCGTTATCAATCCAGTAAATTTTTTTATCGGATTTGGTTCTTTTCATATCTGAATAATCAAACCTACTGATACGTTTAAAAAGATAAGCATTTTCTGCCATGTCCATTACTTCATAAATACTACTGAGCCCAACACTGTACCCTTGGGATTTCAACTGATTATGCAAACGGCGGATGCTGATGGTTTTTCCTATGCCCGTTGCCGCGTGTCGGTATAGAGACCGTAAATAACTATAGTTGGATAAGTGATTATAATCCACAATATCCCTTAATAGCATGGCATTAAAATATTCCTGCAGGTAGGCAATACAAGTAACATTTTGTTCTATATTAACGATTTCAGGATAACCTCCTTTTTGCAAATATTCTTTAAATGTAGCCACAGTTTTGCTCTTTCCCTTTCCATAAGCTACAGGTATAAACCCTTTGAAAAAACAAAATTCTTTAAAAGAAAGAGGAAGCATTTCAACAGCTATGCTGCGTCCACGCATTACAGATTTAATTCCCGTATGCAAAACAGCGCTATTGCTACCGGTAAAGACAATCTGTTTTGAATACATCTCATTTATCCTGTTTATAAATTTTTCCCAACCGGGAGCCGACTGCACCTCATCAAAGAAAAACCAGGTCTTCTTTAAATCCACATCTGGATAAAGTTCTTGCCATGCCTGTAACAGGATATCTAATTTATCCTGCTGAAATTGTACTCTTTCGTCTTCAAAGTTGAAATATAATATTTGCTTGCCAGGAATTCTTTTGGTCTTTTTTAATTCATCCATAGCGAGCAGTATTGCTGAAGTTTTTCCAACCCTACGTGGGCCTATAATTGCCTGGATTTTATTAAGTTCCAGGGAAATTCCTGTAATGCGTGGTATTAACCCGGCTGATAAATCCCTCTCGCCATTCTCTACAAGAATATCTATTAATATTTCTTTCATTGAAAGACAAATTTACAACAAATGTCTTTCTGAGAAAGACATTTGTTTAATTCTCAATTATCGGAACCTTTTGTGTCAAGTAACCTTTTACCTTTTCAAGAAAACTTTTCTTACCCTCAATACTCCTGATGTGTGATAAAAACCTGTCAAACTATTTAGAATTGCCGATGATGAAGGAATGAAATTAAATGATGTGCATTTCTTAAAATAAACAGTAAACGAAGAAATAACCCGATTTTTCATTTTATAGATTCTCTTCAATTTCATTCAATTTTTTTTGAATGGTATTTTTATCGTTCTACGTTTTCGCGAATGCTTATGCACGTTGCAGGTTTTCTTTTGCTTTCTCCGGATTAATATCTTTGTAAAACTCACCAGGTAAAGTAAAATATAAATAGTTGCCGAAAAGATTCAACTTTTCTGCTACTTCGTTTTATTAAATTATTTTTTCCTTGTTTAAAAAACATAATCGCGCATTTCAAAAAAACTGCATGAATGAAAAAAATGAACCTTCTTTTTATCCCTCTGTTTGCAATTATCACTTATGGTGAAAAGAGAGTATTAGCAAGGATTTAAAATTTATGAAATAATTCATACTTAAATACTGACTTTTACACTTCTTTTCTCATTTTTTTATTTCAAATCATTGTTGATGAATTTTAAGAAGGTCAATAATATTGCGGGTTGGATTATATGTGCCATTGCCTGTACAGTATTTATCATAACCCGGGAAGCAAGTGTAAGCTTTTGGGATTGCGGTGAATTTATTTCCTGCGCGTATAAATTACAAATATCTCATCCGCCCGGCGCGCCTCTCTTTATTTTACTTGGACGCTTGTTAATCATTCTTTTCAGTGGTAATCTAAATGCTGCGACGCCCAATTTGCACGCGGCTGTGAGTGTTAATCTGCTGTCCTCAATTAGTAGTGGATTCACCATACTTTTCCTTTTTTGGACCATAACCCATTTTGCAAAAAAAATGTTGGTAAAAAAGGATGAAGTAATTAATCGTGAAAAAATCATTGTTATCATTGCGGCCGGGGCTGTAGGTGCTTTGGCATTTACTTTTTCTGATTCATTTTGGTTTTCTGCCGTTGAAGGAATCGTTTTTGGGGTATCTCCGCTTTTTATCTCATCCGCTTTCTGGGCCATGCTCAAGTGGGAAGAACAGGCAGATAACCGATACGCTGACAAATGGATCATTCTTGTTGCTTACCTGATGGGGCTGTCAATCGGCGTTCATCTACTAAGCCTTCTTAGCATTCCTGCTATTGTGATGACATATTATTTCCGTAGGTATAAATATTCACGCAAGGGTGCTATTCTTGCTTTTCTTTTAGGATGCGTTTTGACTGGAGTAGTACAGATTTTGATTATCCAGGATACCGTGAAATTAATTGGCTGGTTCGAACTTTTATTTGTGAATGGAATGGGACTTCCTTTCAATTCCGGAATGTTTTTCTGCCTCGCACTTTTTGCGGTAGCGATAATTTTGGGCTTGCGTTGGGCTACCAAAAAGAAATATCACCTGGCTGAATTAGGAATACTCTGTTTTACATTTATTATGATCGGCTATTCTACTTACGGGGTTATTATGATCCGAGCGAATGCAGATCCTGCTATCAATATGCAAAATGTTACGAATCCTATGGACCTCGTTTCCTACCTGGACAGGTCCCAATATGGTTCATGGCCCATTATCAGGGGCGCTGATTTTACCGCACAACCTTCGGGCACAAAAGATGAAGGAAACATTTATGAAAAAAATGAACGTACCGGTAAATATGAAATTGTAGGAAAGAAAATAGGATATGATTACGATCCCGCGGATATCCATTATTTTCCCAGGATATGGGATACCGATAATTCACAAGGTCATGTGGATTTTTACAAAGAATGGCTGGGCATTGATGGCACAACATCTCCCAGTACGCAGGACAATATGAAGTGGCTATTTGGTTACCAGTTTAACTGGATGTACTGGCGGTATTTTATGTGGAACTTTTCCGGAAGGCAAAATGACCTCGAAGGAACCGGTAATCCAAGAGATGGAAACTGGATATCGGGTATTGCGCCCCTGGATAATTGGCGCCTTGGTGATCAAAGTAAGATGCCGGACTCACTTAAAAATAATGCAGCGCATACCACTTTATTTATGCTTCCTTTTATCTTAGGATTATTGGGCTTGATTTACCAGTGGAAACAGGATCGCAAAAACGCAGTAGTAATGTGCATCCTTTATTTTTTTACAGGAATTGCGATCATACTCTATCTTAACCAGGCGGGCCCGCAGCCAAGGGAAAGGGATTATTCTTATGTTGGTTCTTTTTATGCATTTTCTATTTGGATCGGGCTTGGCGTTTTATATGTTTATGAACTGTTGAAGAAAAAATTAAAACCAATTCAATCGTCTGTTGCGGCCGCCACAATTTGCATAGTGGCCGTACCCTTGCTTATGGCTTCCCAGGAATGGAAATCACACGATCGTTCCAAAAAGACACTGGCAAGAGATGTTGCGGCTGATTACCTGAATTCCTGCGCTCCTAATGCAATATTATTTACCGGTGGCGACAACGATACGTATCCACTTTGGTATGCCCAGGAAGTTGAAAATATCAGGCCAGACGTACGTGTTATTGTGACCAGTCTGCTGGGTACTGATTGGATGATTGATCAATTACGAAGAAAAATTAATAAAAGCGATCCTGTTACAATAAGTTGGGGACACGATAAATATGTAGGTAGCAGGCGAGATTATATTCCATATTATGATAAAGGAGGAATCATTTCCAAAGATAGCGTTATGAATTTGAGCGATGCAATGGCTTTTATGGCAAACAATAGTGATCAATTGGTAACACAGGGAGGAGATAGTTTGAATTATTTCCCTACTCACAATTTTTATATTCCTGTCGATAAGAATTTCGTGCTTCAAAATGGCACGGTAGATCCGACAGATAGTTCTAAAATATTGGATCGGTTAAATATCACGGTGCAAAATAATAATTTATATAAAAATGATCTTATGGTACTTAATATTATTGCTGCCAACAATTGGAAGCGGCCCATTTATTTTACACAACCTCAGGGATTAGGATTGAATAATTTTATGCAAAACGACGGAATGACTTACAGGTTAGTTCCACTCAAAATGGATCCAAACGGTGCCGATGCAGTAAACACAAATGCCGGGTATAAAAACGAGATGTCGAATTTCTTTTTTGGCGGAGCTCAATATCCAAATATTTATTTTGATGAAAATAGCAGAAGATCCCTCATGACCATGCGCCGGTCTTTTTCTTCAGTAGGCAATGTTTTGGCTATCACCGGCAAACAGGATAGTGCACGAAAGGTATTAGATTACGGTTACAAAATGCTGACCCCTTCCTCGTTCAGTTATGGAATGGTATCATCAGGAAATATGCATGATATCACATCACTTCAATATGCATATTCATGCTACCTGGCCGGAGATAAGGCAAAGGGAGACAGGATTGCGGATGATGTTATCCGCGATTGCCAGCAGCAAATTGAGTATTATAATTCCTTGTCTGACAATGATGCGGGATATTTTCAAAAGGATCTTCAATCATCAGAAAGTATTATCAAAGAGTTGCAGCAAATAAAAGCAACCAATAACACTAAAAAATAATTAAAGGGTGATCAGGAAATGTTCGTTAATTATCTTCATAAGTTATTAGTTCCTGGAGGGTGTACTTCCAGAAATGAGAAATTAAAAAAAAGAATGTGGTTAAAAACGAATTCTTTTTATAGAAAATTGGAAATGAGTAAATGATTTTTAAATAAATAGAAATCACTTCTATTTATTTGTTTACCAGGAGAAAGTGAGTTTTCCATCAAGAATTTCGAGACCTATCCTTATTTTAGAAAAGTTTTGTATGCAATAGTATGGTGCTTCGTTTTATTTGTGGAGTTGAGACATATAGCACAAAACGTTCTTACGGAACGAACTGCAGTATGTGTTATTTTTACCCACGAAATGTTCCGATGGAACAAATTAATTGCGCTATATGAATGCACTCGAAGTATCCAAAATCCACAATAATAATCTTATTTCAATAAGGTAACGATTCCCTTTACCTGCTGCGATTTGTGGGAAGTAATATCGGTAAAGCTTATGACCCAAACATAAATACCTTGCAAAGGTGGAGCTCCTTTAAAACTACCATCCCAGCCATCATGAATATTGTTGGTTTCAAAAACAGTTTGTCCCCACCGGTTGGTGATCAAAAAGTGAAAATTGGTTACAGCAAAAGGAAATTTTACCCTAAAAACTTCATTCAGTCCATCTTTATTTGGAGTGAAGGCTGTAGGCATCAGTATATTACATAATCCTTTGGTAATCGTTATCGAATCGCTGTGGCTACCACATTCATTTTTGGCAGTAAGTGTGTACATTCCTTCCTTAGTAACCACAAAAGAAGATGCGGTACTTCCATCCTCCCATAAGAAAGTGGCTTCAGTATTCAACGCAGGTTTTAAAATATATTCTTCACCCAAGCAAATTGCAGAATCTTTTCCAAGTGAAAAATAAGGAATGGCTATTTCATGAATGTTAATAGTATCCGATGCTTTACAATTATTTAAATTTACCACCACAAAATACTGTCCCTGGTTTTTGACTGTAAAACTCGAAGCCGAAGTTGCATCCTGCCAGGTATATATTGCGTTGGCAGTAAAAGCATTAAGAATAAGCGAGCGGCCTTCGCAAATAGTAGTATCATTTCCCAGGTGTACAACAGGCGTAGGTTTCACCGTTACTGTCACCTCGGCTGTATCTGAAAAGCATTGATTTTCTCCTGAAGCCACCAGCGTATAAATAGTCGAAAGGGAAGGAGAAGCGACTGGATTTGCGATCATAACATTGTTCAAACCATTTGTATTATTTATCCACTGAAAGGAAATTCCTCCTGAGGCCTGAAGCGTGGTACTTTGACCACTGCATATTTCTACCTCTTTTGCCAATTGCAAAGCAAAAGGGTGAATCACGTTAATTGCAACTGATGCATTGTTCACGCATCCAAAAGAGTTTATTACGGTTACTCCATAATTTGTATTATTTAATGGCGAAGCAACTACAGTCGCTTGATTAGTAGCATCGAGTCCAGTAGCTGGCGACCATGAGTAGCTGTTTCCACCTCCAGCCGCTATTGAAAGTGAAGAACCTTCGCAAAGAATAGCATCTTTTGCGGACAAAGTAACTAGTGGTTTTGAATGAACCTGTAATGTTTGGGTTACAGTATCAACACAACCTCCATTATCCGCAATGAGCTTTATTACAAAATTCCCTGGTTTGTTGTAAACTTTTGCAGGCGGATTTTGTTGGGTAACAATTGTGCCGTCGTCAAAGATCCATTTCCAGGCAGGTTGCCCTGGCAATAAAGTAGTGCCCATAAACTGAACAGTTGCCTGCTCACAAATCTCAGAAGGGCCTTTTATCTGTGCGCCTAATCCTTGCAGTGCGACCACCATTGCGGTTGCCTGCTTTGAGCATCCATCTTTTGATTGCACATTCACTGTCACCTGGTAATTACCTGGTTTTTGATATTTAAACAACGGCGCTTGAATATTTGACGTATCGGAGGCGACGCCTGTACCAAAATCCCAGTGATAAACGAGGGATTCTACATTAGAAGAAATATTAAAGACAACAGGATCAAATTGAACTTCTTTTGGCGTACAAATTTTAGGAATATCCTTTAGCGTAACATTTAATGAATCGATAGAAATTTTAGTAGAAAGTGTTATAGAAGCAGCGCAACCATCAGGATTTTTGGCAATCAAAGCCGGCGTATAATTTCCCGGAGTTTTATAGTAATGCACAGAAAAACTATCGCTTGCCTGAACAACCGTTCCATCGCCAAAATCCCATAAATAAAAAGAAGCGTCCTGTGATAATCCGCTCAGCGTAACGGATTGAGAAGTGCACGTGTGGCTCATGCTGGCGGTAATATTAATTTTGTTGTCGTATACTATTACCGAATCGATATATGTTTTTGAAAGCCCGTTATTACCGGTCACAAAAAGTTTTACAATGTATTTACCGGGCTGGCTGTATACATGACTTGGTGTATTGACATTGTCCGAAGTAAATCCATCTCCAAAATCCCATTTGATATGGGTATAATCATAAGAAGTATTTACAAATTGAACAAGCAGAGAGGAACAATTAATATTATCTATAAAGGAAGAAGTAAAAGAAAAATTCGCATTAAAATTCTTAACGGTGATTTTTTGATAAGCCGTGTCGCCACATCCTGTATCCGGATTTTTGGCAATCAGCCGAATGGTATAATTTCCTGGTTTGGTAAAGGTGTTTACCGGATTGTAATCTGCAGAAGTGTTCCCATCTCCAAAATCCCACTGATATTGCGTATTATAACTGTTGAAATAATTCGTATTATTATAAAACTGAACCGATGTATTCAAGTGAAACTCCGTCCCGTTAGCAGTAAAAGCTGCCTTTGGCCCATTAGCGTAAACCGTTTGTGAGTAAGAATAAGTTGTTGAAGTGCATCCGGTGGCATCCGTTATGGACAAGGAAACATAATAACTTCCGGGGTCGGAATAGATATGAGAAACGATTCCCCCTGTTGTCGTAGTCAATGTTTGCCCATCGCCAAAGTTCCACGTCCGACTGGTGATAGTAGTATTTTGCGTGCTTGATGTGTCTTTAAATGTAACAGGCAAATGAAAACAAACATTATCAGTAATTACTTGAAATCCGGCAACAGCTCCCCGAACTTTTATAGGGATAAAATTGGTGGTATCAATACAATTCAACGCTCCACTAAAAATCATCCTTATCGAATCTTTGCCCGCAAGAAGATTATTAATGCTTCCGGTATACACAGGCGCAGTCATATAATTATAAATAGAAACAGTTGTACCATCATTATAATTAGCAAACTCCAGGTAAGGGTTATAATAGTAACCGTAGTTAGGTTGATCCAGGTTTGAAATAGTAAAATTTAATGCATCATCCTTACAAAGATTGGAATTACCCGCTGACAATACAGGCTGCTTTTTCAAAATAACCAGAACCCCTATTGAAGTTTTATTGGCACATTGTCCGCTGGAGGTAGTTAACGTAGCGTTGTATAGGCCGGAAGCAGCGTAATGGTGGGTTATCAGTTGTTTATCAGTTGTATAGATCGCATTAGTACCGTCACCAAAATCCCATACCCACTTTTGAGCATAACGGGAAGCCTGGCCAAAAGTTACGGTTCCCCTGTCGCCCTCACATGTATTTAATAGCTGGTTAATTTGTGGAAAAGTGGGTAATACAGTAATGTAATTTGTTTTGGTCATCGTATCGGCACAACCGGGATTCGCTGTAATAAGCGTAATAGTATATTTTCCCGTATCTGGAAAATTATACAAGCCATTAAATCCAATATATTGTTGATTTACGTACCAATAATCAAATATAGAATTTGTTGGCTTTTTTTGAAAAGATACCGGAGAATCACCACAAATTATGGTTCCATTAGTTGTAGTGAAATCTGCATTCGGCTGTGGATAAACAGTGATTGGATAGGAATTCGATACTCCGCTACATCCGTCCTTCGTAGTGTATGTCAAGGTTACATTATAACTTCCTGTTGTAAAAGTATGTTCCGGCTCTGCTTTTGTCGAAGTCGTTCCATCTCCAAAATTCCATGTAAAAGACGCAAGATCCTTGTTGGAAGTCATAGCAAATTGTTTGGTGAGCGACTCACAAGTAATATTATTATTGTCTATTGGATAAATAGATACAAAAGGTTGGGTAATATTTACTGTCTGAGTTACACTATTTGTGCAGCCATTTGAATCGGTAACAAAAAGGGTGGTGCTCCAATAATTTGCAGATGTAAAGGCGAAGGAAGCCGTTTTTCCTGTTGCCTGAATGGTCGAAGGCGCATACATATAAAAATTCCATTCCGACTTAACTGCCCCTGCTGTTGTATCCTGAAAATTTACCGTAACAGGCGGAAAACAATATTTCTGAATTTGGGTAACAAAGCCTGTTGGCTGAGGAAGCGCATTCACGGTAATATTTTTGCTGGTTGTATCTATACAAGTTCCAAATTGATTAATAAGTTGTATGGTATGTCCTCCCACTTGATAAGCAAAATAGCCCTGGTAATAAGATGGGTAATATACTCCGTCTACCAACCACGAATAGGAAGTAGGAGCCGGAATGCTTGTGTTTTGCCAGGAGACTGTTGAATTTTGACAAGTAAAATCGGGAACATTCATTTGAGATTTGAAATTCCCAACATTTAGATAAGACGTTTTTACCAAAGAACTCTTACATCCATTGGGATTTTCGATAGCAAGGCTCACAGTATAATTTCCCTTTTTACTGAATACATGCGATGGATCTTTTGCCGTTGCCAGGTTTCCATCACCAAAATCCCAACTATATTTTAATGGCCCTTCGCCTTCACTTTTATTGATCATCTGCACCGGATCGGGCTGAAAGCAAATAAAAGTTTTGTCAGCATCAAAATCAGCGGTTACCCCATTAAAAACTTTAATGATATTACTGATGGTTTTACTATTGGTGCAGCCGTGGTTATCGGTAACTGTTAATCTAACCTGTGCATCCTGGGCGGTTAAGAATACATGTGAGACCTGAGGATCATAACTATGTTGAGTAAATCCATCACCAAAATCCCATAAATAATCTGTGACAGTACCGTTATCGGCAGTCGCTTTTGCGGTAAATGGAGCAGGTTCAGGTGTACAAACTTTTTGCAAGGAGGTGCTAAAATCCACAACAGGCTTTTGATAAACGGTTATTGTTTGTGTATTAGACGAGGTTTGATTGCCGTCCGTGACGGTAAGCTTTACTGTATAACTTTTTTGAGTTAAAAAAACAGCTGCGGCATCCCTGAGCGTAGACGTATTACCATTCCCAAAATCCCATTGATAAACAGTAGTAGAGGAAGCGGAAGAGTTATTGGTAAAATGTACGGTTAACGGAGAGCATCCTCCCGGAATATCAGTGGAAAAACTGGCATTCACCTGCGCATCGGCACTTATGACGACGAAAAGAAAGAAAAGAATTAGTAGTAAAATGTTTTTTGGTAAATATCTTCTCAAAGAAAGTCCTGGTTTATTGGGATTGCAAAATAATTTGATTAAAATTAATTTCAAAATAAATAAAAGTGGCAGAATCAGGTTTCTGAGACTCTATTTAATAAATAGTAACGTATTTAGGAAATGAGTATTGCTCGAGCCGGAGGGATTTTTTGAAAACAGTAAATCAACATTTATAAAGGATTCTTGTTTTGGATTAAAATGGTTTAAAAAACCAAAGGGGAGGTCTTAAATAATCACCCTTGAACAATTCCGGCACTTGTAATTGAAGAGGTTGATATATCTTGCAGTGATAGATGAATTGGATTTGGACATTATTCCAGGAATAAGAGAAAAACCATGGAGTACTTATTTACGTACCTGTGCGTGATCGAAATTTTTCAGATCCTGCGTAAATATGATAATAAGAACTTAGTTTTATAATTATCATCGGATTATCCGGAAAACAGATAATGAACAAAAAAGATGAAATTACTATGGCTTTTCAAAGTATAAAAAGTTAAAAGCAAATGAAATGACCATTAAGGAAATTATTAATTCTGGAATATTAGAGCTATATGTAATGGGTATAGCCAGCCAAAGTGAGCAGGAAGAGGTGGAAAAAATGGCTGTTGTCAATCCTGAGATTAGGCAGGAAATCGATACAATCAGCGGGACACTCGAAAAATATGCCATGGCAAATGCTATTCGACCAGGCCGCGCCGTTAAACCTATGCTGATGGCTACTATAGATTATTCAGAACGAATTAAAAACGGTGAGCCGGTTTCCTTTCCACCAAAACTTCATAAAAACTCAAAAGTGGAAGATTATTCGAAATGGATCAACCTTCCTGGTTTGAAAGTTCCGGCTTCCCATAGAGATGATGTTTTTGCGAAAATAATTGGCCACACGTCAGAGATGACAACTGCGATTGTTTGGATCAAGAATCAGGCTCCAAGGGAAATTCATGATCATGAACTTGAAAGTTTCCTGGTCATCGAAGGTACTTGCGATATAATGGTCGGTGATAAATCCAATCATCTTGTGCCTGGGGATTATTTTACAATACCTCTCCATCAATATCACCAGGTATTAGTTACCTCTGCTATACCATGCAAAGCCATACTACAGCGCGTCGCCGCCTGATTTTTTGAAACAAATATTGCATTTAATTTTGAACCTTAATAAGTTACAGGATCAAATTACTTTCAAAACTATCTTGCCCCTGGTATGATGCGTTTCAATATGCTCTTGTGCTTTAGCGGCCTCCTGTAATGGAAAGATTTCTGTAACAATAGGTTTAATTTTACCTGAATCGATAAGATCTGCAATTTGTTGGAGGTCAGCAGGATACGATTTTGCCAAAAAACCAATTACCTGTATATTTTTTGCTTTCGCCGCTTCCTGGTTTCCAGGTTGTACGGTAGTTACGAGGCGACCACCTTCCTTTATAACATTTAAAGAACGCTTTTGTGTTTCACCACCCATCATGTCAAAAACAAGATCTACATCTTTTACTTTGTCCTCAAACTTTTTCGTTTTGTAATCAATTACTTCGTCTGCTCCAAGGTCATATAAAAAATCCATATTTTCTTCTGAAGCAGTTCCGATCACATAAGCTCCTTTCCATTTGGCAAACTGGACTGCAAAAGTGCCTACCCCGCCTGAAGCAGCATGTATTAAAACTTTTTGAT
>JBDTJV010000527.1:0-13731 GCA_039935675.1 Ginsengibacter sp.
TAAGGAGTAAACCAACAAATAAATGTACTTTTTATTTAGATAAATCGTAGAAGTTATCGCTATTTATTAATCTTCCTTTACCGGCATTTCCCTTTCATTTTCTTTCAAAGGAATTACGGTGTCAATGGTTGCGAGGACCGTTACACCGCCTTTTACTTGTTGATTCAGTTTTACATTTAATTCAGTTCCCACTGGCAATAAAACGTCAACACGGCTTCCGAATTTTATAAAACCCATTTCATTTCCCTGCGCCACTGATTGGCCTACTTTGAGGTAATTTACAATACGTTTTGCCATAGCACCTGCTATTTGTTTTACCAGTATTTCTGCCGTGTCGCTTTTGATAACTATTGAATGTCGTTCATTTTCTGTAGAAGATTTGGGACTCCAGGCTACGAGGTATTTCCCTTTGTGATACTGGCTGTATTCAACTTTGCCCGACATGGGAATCCGGTTAATATGCACATTGGCCGGGCTCATAAATATCGAAATCTGGAGACGTTTGTCCTTAAAATATTCCGGATCAGTTGTTTCTTCGATCACCACTACTTTTCCATCGGCCGGACAGATGACCTGGTGATGAGCAACAGTAAAATTTCTCTTTGGTGAGCGGAAAAAAGAGACGATAAAAAGTAGAAGAATCAATGTGACCCCAAACACTAACCACGATACTAACGGCATCCTTCCACTGAAGAAGAAAAAGAAAATAACATTTACGGCGCCAAAAACCAAAGCGCATAATGCGATGGTTCTGTAGCCTTCCTTATGAATATTCATCCACTTGAATTTAATTACAAATATAAAAAAGCCTAAGAGACGAACCGTTTTATTTTAATTACCTGATAAACAAAAAATAATAAACAAATACAAAAGGAATCGCCACCAAAAGCGAATCGAAACGGTCTAAAAAGCCGCCATGCCCCGGCATCAGAGATCCGCTGTCTTTTACATTGGCCAAACGCTTTAATTTGCTTTCCAGGAGATCGCCAAGCGTTCCAAAAACTGCACAAAATAAACTGATCATGACCCAATCTATCACCCGGAAAAATCCTGTAAAATAACCGGCAATCGTGATCACAATTACACAGAGAATAGCACCACCGAAGGTGCCCTCTCGGGTCTTTTTGGGTGAAACTTTTGATAAGGGCGTTTTACCTATAAATGAACCGACGATGTACGCCATAGTATCATTTATCCATATAGAAAAAATAATTCCACACGGAATAATTTTCAAATAACTATCATTTAACGACTGTATTTTACTTACCCTTATAATGATGAGTAAAACAACTGGTAAAGTAATATATAGCAGCCCCAGCAGGCTTTTCAATTTGTAATTAACCGGATCAATTTTCTTTATTAATCTTATCAATTCGTACCAGCACCCAAAATGTATAATCGTAAAAAGAATAATGAAACTCCATTCATTCCATAACAAACCGGCAAGCATGGCGATCACAAAAATGACAGCTGTAAGGGACCGGGTCTGAAAGGTTTTGGTATCAAAAGCCATGGATCAATTTTAAGATTCTTTGGTTACCCAGTTATGAAAATCATTCGGATCTTCCAATTCAGGAAAAACATATTTCTGCTGTTCGGCCAGGGATATTTCCCTGAATTTAATAAAGGCGTAAATAATTAAAGCCAGGGCAATAGCACCGGCCCACATGGGGAAATTATCTTCTACCTGGGGACTATTTTTACTTCCGGAAACCGTAGCGGCATACATAGCCGTTACCTGGATTCCATTGTATAAAAAATGACAGATGATGGAGAGCCACAAACTGCCGCTATAATAAAAAATCAACCCTAAAACAACACCTAACGCAAATCTTACCAAAAAACCATAATAGGAAATATGCACGGCACTAAAAATAATGGAAGTAACAATGATGGCTGCCCAGGGACCTTTAAACCAGCGGATGAGGATATTTTGAATGCCTCCCCGAAAACAAGCTTCCTCAAAAATAGCCGGAAGCAAAGCAATGATAAACATCGAAAGCAGGTAACGGGAAAAAGAACTGATTTTAATAAGAGCCGCTTCCTGTACGGCTCTTTCTGCTTCTTTCGCTGTAAAATAAGCCTGCCAGGATTTGGAAATCGGGATGATCTTATTCAATTCTGCCAAAGCAGCAGATAATGGAAAAGTAAGGACAACCATGGCAAGAACAATTAGCAACTGCTTCCAGTTCACCTTCATATTAAATCCCATGAATTTTGAAGGATTCCGGTAACAGATCATCGCTGTAAAATAAACCGGTAAGTAAAACATAAAAAAAGTGGATACCGCCTGTATCCACATGATAGCATTATAATATTTGGGATTTGAAATATCGGATTCCATGTTGAGAACCGGCCTACCCGTCATGGCCATCCAGATGCCCACTGAAATAAAAGAACCTACCACAATCCCGGCGCCAAACAATCCCAACAAAGTGCCTAACTGCCCAGGAAAGGTAATATTTTTTGAATTTCTGTCAATCGGCTGCATTCTCCATTTTTAAGTGCGTAAATTTACAGCCAAAAATATTAATTAGCCAATTTGCTAATTGGATTATGAGCTAATGAGCCAACGCGGTAGTTGGCCAATAACAAGTAAACAGGAAACCGAATATAAATATAACAGTAAACCAATAAACAACTTTTGATCAAAATACGCAACATAAACCTTCCTGAATTTCCTTTATTACTGGCGCCCATGGAAGACGTAAGCGATCCGCCATTCCGCGCAGTATGTAAGGATAATGGCGCGCACCTGATGTACACCGAGTTTATCAGCAGCGAAGGACTGATTCGCGACGCGATAAAAAGCAGGAAGAAACTGGACATATATGATTACGAAAAGCCAGTTGGCATCCAGATCTTTGGCGGTGATGAAGAAAGTTTATCACTCGCTGCAAAAATTGTAGACGCAACCAACCCTGATCTCCTGGATATCAATTTCGGATGCCCGGTAAAGAAAGTGGCTTGCCGGGGTGCAGGAGCTGGCGTATTAAAGGATGTTCCGCTAATGATCCGGTTAACAGATGCGGTTGTTAAAAGTACTTCCCTTCCTGTGACGGTAAAAACCAGACTGGGATGGGATGAAGACACTAAAAATATCCAGGAAGTTGCTGAAAGATTGCAGGATGTAGGCATCCAGGCGCTGGCAATTCATGGTCGCACGAGAGTGCAAATGTATAAGGGAAGCGCCAACTGGGAACTAATAGCCAAAGTGAAAGAAAATCCACGAATTACCATTCCTATTTTTGGAAATGGGGATATTGATTCACCTCAAAAGGCATTGGAATATAAAAATAAGTACGGCGTTGATGGTATTATGATTGGCCGCGCTGCCATCGGATATCCATGGATCTTTAATGAAATTTCTCATTTTGTAAAAACCGGCGAGATACTTCCTTCTCCTACAGTGGAGGAAAGAGTGGCTGTTTGCAAGAAACACCTGGTGAAATCCTTTGAATGGAAAGGACCTATAGTGGGCATCAATGAAATGAGGCGTCATTATGGCAACTATTTAAAAGGCATGCCCAATATTAAAGAATACAGGGGAAAACTGGTTACTTTAAAAGAAAAAGACGAAATTCTGAACATCCTTGATGAAATTGTAGACCAATATTCAGGATATGAATTTGAAAAAACACCGATCGAATTGATCAATTACCATGAAAAATGTCCTGTTTAATTTTTTTACCCTGATGGGATGCTTTCACCGGCGGCCTGAACTTTTCTTAACAAGGATTATCAATCGGTGAAGAGGTCAAATCGATGAAGCTTTCCTATTGCTCATAATCATTATCATAGTAAACAAAAAATCAGCTTATTTGTTGATTTACTGCAAAATGAATTTAAATTCTAAACGAAGTTTCCCCTTTTTCACTCAACCTTTAAAGTCTGCAATTGTTAATAGAAAAACGGATTCTTTTACTGCAGCTACACTATGGGGAATTCCTTTGTGTAAAGCGATCATTTCCCCTTTTTTTACGGATATGGATTGATCAACACTATTAAAATTGATTTCACCTTCCAGCACCTGCAAGCTTATAATACCGTTTGCTGTATGCTTTTCCATGATGGCATCTTCATGCAGGGCGATTAAAACGATCCTCATTCCTTCCGTTTTATAGATCGCCATGGCATTGCGGTCACTCTTTCCCCAGGCTGGCTCATGCTTGATTTGCCTGATAAATTCATTTACATTCATTGTTACCAGTGGGGCATCCATAACTCTTCCGCCCTCCGGTCTTAGTTCTGTTGATTCATTTTGCTTTTGTTCCATGAAACTTTGTTTAGATAATAGTTATTAAAAACGTTTATTTTTCCACTAATGAAAGAGCTGAGCCCTTATGAGCAGCTATATGGTCCGATTTATCACTTTTTATTTCATATTGCGGATCCTCTTTACTTGCATGATGAGTATAACCTTTATAGTCAAAATCATTTGTATGGATCTTAATAATCTTTCCCGAAACATGGCCAGCTTCAGAGTTCCATTTTACATGATCCCCAACTTTAAAGGAATGTGGCATTTTGTTTAATTTTTTAATCTTCCACAAAAATTACACCTGAATCATTGGATATTTTTTTCTCCTAAAAAGACTCTCAAAATTTATAAAGATTCCTTTTCGAAAAATATTAACGAATTGACTAAATTCCTCAATTTTTTCTTCTTTTCTCAACAGTTCACACTAAATTTTCTTTAACACTTTCTTTCTTGTTACTTTTGTTTTTCAAAGAATTACTTTAACCGGCATATACTTTGACGCAAATCATCATTAAATAAATAAAACTCAAAGATGGAATCAATTGAACAAAAAGGAATCAATACAGTTCGCGTATTATCTGCAGATGCAGTGCAAAAAGCCAATTCAGGACACCCGGGAACACCAATGGGACTGGCACCTATTGGCGATGTACTTTGGACAAAAGTGATGAATTACAATCCTAAAGATCCTAACTGGCCCAATCGTGATCGCTTTATTTTATCTGCGGGACATGCGTGTATGTTGCAGTATAGTTATTTATATTTAACCGGCTATGATGTTACTCTAAATGACCTTGAGAATTTCAGGCAGCTTCACAGCAAAACAGCCGGTCATCCGGAATATGGATTATTGCCAGGCATCGAAGTTACCACCGGGCCGCTTGGTCAGGGATTTGCAAATGGCGTAGGAATGGCCATCGGTCAACAATATATGGCAGCAAGATATAACAAGGCTGGTTTTAATATATTTGATTATACAATATACGCTATCTGTAGCGATGGTGATTTAATGGAAGGAGTAAGCGCAGAAGCCGCTTCTCTTGCTGGTCACCTTAACCTGGGCAATCTTATTTATTTATATGATGATAATAAAATTACCATCGAAGGAGATACTTCTATTACTTTTAATGAAGATGTGGCAGAACGTTTCCAGGCTTATGGATGGCATGTACAGTCTGTTGCTGACGGCAATGATACAGAAGCCATTCACGCTGCGATCATAAATGCACAAAATGATACCAAACGTCCTTCACTGATAAAAGTTCGCACGCACATTGGTTTCGGCAGCCCTAATAAAGTAGACACTGCAGCAGCTCATGGCTCTCCGCTGGGGAAAGATGAAGTAAGATTGGTAAAAGAAAATTTCGGATTTGATCCGGATAAGTCTTTTCAGGTAGCGCAGGAAGTTTTGGATTTTTACCACAGTAAAGGAAGTGCAGGCGCCAAAAAAGAGGAGGACTGGAACGAACTGTATTCAAAATACAAAGAAAAATATCCTGATGAGGCCGCAGAATATGAATTATTAACTTCCGGAAAGTTGCCTGAAGGATGGAAAGATGATCTTCCTGTTTTTAAACCAGATGCAAAAGGAATTGCTACAAGAAAAGCTTCCGGAAAAACCTTAAACGCTATTGCGGCGAAACTCCCGTTGTTAATTGGCGGTTCCGCAGATCTTTCTCCTTCTACAGATACGATGTTAGATTCATTTGAATCATTCACAGATCAAAATCACGGGGGAAGAAATTTCCATTTCGGTATCCGCGAGCATGCCATGGGCGCGGTGCTTAACGGAATGGCCTTGACAAAAGGAATCATTCCTTATGGCGCTACCTTTCTTATATTTTCAGACTATATGCGTCCGCCCGTTCGGTTAGCCGCTATTATGAAAATAAAACCCATTTTTATATATACTCATGACAGTATTGGATTAGGGGAAGATGGCACTACTCACCAACCAGTCGAACAACTCATCGGTTTACGTTCTGTTCCAAATGTAACGGTAATTCGTCCTGCAGATGCCAATGAAACTGCGCAGGCATGGCGGGTCATCCTGGAACATTCCGGAGGACCGGTTGCATTAATTCTTACCAGGCAAAATGTACCAACCATTGACCAGGAAAAGTTTGCAAAAGCCACCAACCTTGAAAAAGGTGCTTACATTTTATCAGACAGCGATGGTGAACCACAGATAATTCTGATGGGCAGTGGAAGCGAAGTGCATCTTTTAATGGAAGCACAGGAAAAATTAAAGCAGGAATCTATAAATGCGCGTGTTGTTAGTTTTCCAAGTTGGGAACTTTTTGACGCTCAAAGTAAAGAATATAAAGAGCAGGTACTACCTAAAAAGATACGTCACCGCCTGGCTGTAGAAGCCGGATCACCGATCGGCTGGTGCAAATATGTTACTGATGAAGGCGATGTAATTGGTATCGATAAATTTGGAGAATCCGCTCCTGGCGAAGAAGTAATGAAAGAATATGGATTTTCAGTAGAAAATGTAATAGCAAAAGCTAAGGATTTGTTGAAATAGGTTTTTCACAAAAAATGACATGACATGAAAAAAATACTCGTTGCAATAGATTATAATCCGACTGCCGAAAAAATCGCAGAAAAAGGATATGAATTGGCCAAATCTATGAATGCAGAGATTGTTCTATTGCACGTAGTGGCCGATTATACCTATTATTCTTCGCTGGATTATTCGCCAATAATGGGATTTGATACTTTCAGTAACCTGGGAGTTTTGCAAACGAATACCATTGTAGAATTGCAAAATGCTGCAGAAGATTATCTGCAAAAATGCAAAAGCCATTTGGGTGATTCTACCATACAAACTTTGGTGAAAGATGGCGATTCAGGCGATGCGATCATGGAAGCTGCGGAAAACTTACAAGCAGACGTTATCGTATTGGGAAGCCATAGCAGGAAAGGACTGGATAAAATATTGATGGGAAGCGTAGCAGAAAAAGTGTTGAGGCACAGCAAAATTCCTTTATTTATTATCCCAATTACTGAAGAGGAAAAAAAATAATAACTTAAAAAGAAAAAGATGGCAGATAATCCGAATGAAGAGCATTTTGTAAAGATTATGGACGTAATAAATGTTACGCATAATGTAAAGCGGTTTACTGTTAGCAAGCCCGATAATTTTTCATTTACTCCGGGCCAGGCGACAGACGTTGTTATCAATTTACCAGCCTGGAAAAACGAAAGAAGGCCTTTCACTTTTACATCGCTTAATAATTGGCCTACGTTGGAATTTACTATTAAAATTTATTCCGACCACGAGGGAGTTACCAATGAATTAGGGAAATTAAAATCCGGAGATGAATTAATTCTACATGATGTGTGGGGGGCTATTCATTACAAAGGGGAAGGTGTTTTTATTGCTGGTGGCGCCGGCATTACCCCTTTCATTGCTATTTTTCGTCACTTGTATTCGAATAACCAGGTAGGGAATAATAAACTGATCTTTTCCAACAGAACGGCAGAAGATATTATTTTAAAAGAAGAATTTGATAAGATGCTTGGTGAAAATTTCATCAATACTATTACGGGCGAAACTGCCAACAGGTATGATCATGAAAAGATTGATGCCTCTTATCTTTCAAAAAAGATAGATGACTTCGATCAGTATTTTTATATCTGTGGACCTGATGCAATGATTGAAGATATTCATAAAGAACTTTTGAAGTTAGGTGCAAAGGAAGAAAAAATAGTGATTGAGCAGTTTTAAAAATGAAAAATCAGGGAAGAAAGTGGTTTTACTGCTATGAAAATTGGTAGCCTGGCTAATAGGATTTAATTAAGAATGGGATAAGAAGGGAAATTTGCTTATAAAATTGAAGATAAATTTTGTATCTTTTCGTTAACCAGTTATTAATAAAAGTAAATGATAAACTATGAGTTCACTAACTATTAATCCACAGTTTGTAAAGGATGAAGACGGCCACGATCTTGGAGTTTTTCTAACTAAAAGTGAATTTGATAAAGTATTGGAAGAATTGGAGGATTATGAAGACATTAAAGCGTATGACAAGGCCAAAAGCCTTACAGGTGAAGAGTTTATACCTTTTGGACAAGCCGTAAAAGAAATACAACTAGACCGGGATAAATGATTTATAAAATTGTAATTAGTAGGACTGCTCAAAAGCAGCTTGCCAAAATAAATAATCCTTTTTTTAAAGCGCTCATTGATAAAATAGAACTATTAAAAACGGATCCACGGCCACAAGGATGTAAGAAGTTAACAGGCAGAGAAGGATGGCGGATAAGAGCAGCAGATTACCGGATTATTTATGAAATCAAAGACGACATTTTACAAATTATTGTCATCGAAATTGACCATCGAAAACAAGTGTACAGATAATATTCATTAGAAATTTACCTTGTTCTTTAATATATTATTATAAAATTTAAATGTTCTAAAAATGGCAAAAGATCCATATCAAATTAAAAAACTATTAAACACTAAAAACGGAAATTTCACTTACTACAGTCTTCCTGAATTAGAAAAGCAAGGTCATAATATTAGCAAATTACCCTTCTCTATCAGGATTTTACTTGAGAATGCTTTGAGAAATTTCGATGATTTTGCAATTACGAAAGAAAATATTGAGACTATCCTGGGGTGGAAACCCAGTGGCTCTGATAAAGACATTCCTTTTAAACCTGCCAGGGTTCTGATGCAGGATTTTACCGGCGTGCCTGCTGTGGTAGATATTGCCTCTTTACGTGCAGAAATTGCCCGGAAAGGTAAAAATCCGGATGAAATCAATCCTTTGATCCCCGTTGACCTTGTAATTGATCACTCTGTTCAGGTAGATTATTTTGGAACTGAATATTCGTACAAACGAAACATGGATGAGGAATATAAGAGAAATCATGAACGCTATTCCTTTTTAAAGTGGGCACAAAAATCCTTTAATAATTTTAGCGTGGTTCCTCCCGGTATGGGAATATGTCACCAGGTAAATCTTGAATTTCTATCGAAAGGAGTAATTGAAAGAAACGGCGAAGTTTTCCCGGATACGTTGGTAGGTACTGATAGTCACACGCCTATGGTAAACGGAATAGGCGTGGTAGCCTGGGGCGTAGGAGGAATAGAAGCAGAAGCGGCTATCTTAGGACAACCAATCTATTTTATCATGCCGGAAGTTATCGGGTTGAAATTGACCGGAAAGCTGCCAGTAGGATCTACTGCCACCGACCTTGTATTAACCATTGCTGAACTTTTAAGAAAAACCGGTGTAGTTGGCAAATTCGTGGAAGTATTTGGTGAAGGTTTAGATACACTTTCTGTCCCTGACAGGGCAACTATCGGGAATATGTCTCCTGAATTTGGTTGTACAATCACCTATTTCCCTATCGATGACAAAACACTGGAGTATATGCATAAAAGCAACCGCTCCGATGAACAGATCCAGTTGGTAGAGGATTATTGCAAAACAAATCTTCTATGGAGAACCGGTAATGAAGACATTACTTATACCCACGTGGTTGAACTGGATATGACAACTATTCAACCAACAGTCGCGGGTCCAAAAAGGCCACAGGATAAGATCCTGGTAAAAGATCTGAAAGAGAAATTTTTTGATCTAATGGAAAAAAATTATGGCCGACATTATGTCAAACCGGTTGAACAATTATCCCGTTGGTTCGCAGAAGGAGGTGGACAACCGATAGATTCTGCTCCAAAGGAAATGCGCGCAGATGCAAAAATTGAAGAGAAGGAAGTGAATGGGATCAAAAAGGTTTGGATCACTTTGGGCCAGGAAAAATTTGAACTTACCGATGGTTCGGTTGCCATTGCGGCTATCACTTCATGCACTAATACTTCCAATCCATTTGTTATGATTGGTGCGGGCCTCGTCGCAAGAAAAGCTCGCCAACACGGTCTAAATAAAAAGCCGTGGGTTAAAAGTTCTTTGGCTCCGGGTTCAAAAGTAGTAACCGAATACCTTGAAAAAGCGGATCTTTTAGATGATCTTGAAGCTTTGGAATTTCACCTTGTAGGTTATGGTTGTACTTCCTGTATTGGAAATTCCGGCCCGCTGCCACCCTACATTGCTAAAGCAGTCGAAGACCACGATTTGGTAGTTGCTTCGGTTTTATCGGGTAACCGAAACTTTGAAGCGCGCATTCATCCCCAGGTAAGAATGAATTTCTTAATGTCGCCGATGCTCGTTGTTGCTTATGCAATAGCAGGACACGTGGATATCGATCTTACGACTGAACCAATTGCTTACGACCCAAATGAACAGCCGGTTTATTTGAAAGATATCTGGCCAACAGATGATGAAATCAATGAAATATTGAACAAAGTTCTTTCACCAAAAGATTTTGAAGGAAGCTATAAAGGGATATTTGAAGGTAATGATATCTGGAAAAATTTAGAGGTTCCCGAAGACAAACTGTATGTATGGGATGAAAACTCCACTTACGTAAAAGAGGTACCTTTTTTTAATAATATTTCTGATAAGCCTGAAGCCATGAAGGACATTCATGATGGCCGCGTTTTATTAATGTTGGGCGATAGTGTAACTACCGATCATATTTCCCCGGCAGGATCTTTTAATGAAAAATCACCGGCAGGAAATTATTTGATAAACAGGGCGGTAGAAAGAAAAGATTTTAACTCCTATGGTTCCCGCAGAGGCAATGATGAGGTGATGGTGCGCGGTACTTTTGCCAATGTGCGTATTAAAAATGCATTGGTACAAAAAGAAGGAGGATTTACAAAATACCTTCCCACCGGTGAAGAAATGTCTGTGTATGATGCATCAACCAAATACATAGAAAACAAAATCCCATTGATCGTGCTTGCTGGTAAAGAGTATGGTAGTGGTTCATCCCGCGACTGGGCAGCAAAAGGCACTTTTCTTTTGGGAATAAAAGCAGTAATTGCCGAAAGTTATGAAAGGATTCACAGAAGTAATTTAGTAGGTATGGGCGTTTTACCGCTTGAATATAAAAACGGAGAAACCGCTCAAAGTCTTGGTCTTTCAGGAAATGAGACTTTCACTATTACAGGTATTAGCCAGGATATAAAACCTTTAAAAGAACTGGAAGTAACCGCAAAGAAAGAGGACGGGTCAGAAATAAAATTCACTGTAATTGCGCGGCTTGATTCAAATATCGAAATTGAATATTACAGAAATGGAGGGATTTTGCAATACGTTTTGCGCCAGTTTTTAGACAAAGCAAATGCACAAAACGGAAAGGAAAGCGCAAATTAAGATTTCACTTTATTTATTCATTTACTGATAAAATTAAAAAAGGCAACTCCAAAAGTTGCCTTTTTTAATTGATTCGCTTCAAACTTGTATGCAGGACCTAAATATGAAAAATTCTAAATCGTGGAAAGAAGGTCCTTCGCCATAGAGCATTTCATGCATTCCCCATACACTATCCATGCCTTTGAGTGGGCTTTGCTATGCTTTAGATAAATATTTAAGTCTGATAGGATATACAAATTTTTGAAGAGACAATCTTCAGGATCCTGGCCTCCAATTAAGTGACCCAAGGTACAAATGTCTGAATTCCCGTTTCAGTTAATTAATACCCCAATTTTTACTCTACTAATATTAATTCAGCACTTTTATAAAAAAAGGCTTATGAGTTTGTGGAATGACAAATAAAAATTTATGGAAATCATTTTTCTTGCGCCAGAGCAAAATCCAACAAAAATCCAAGATGAAAAATTGCTACCTTGTGTCAAGAATACTTAATTAAATCTGAGCCATAAGACAATGATGTACAAGAAATTGTTTGCCGAATTCAGGATTAAGGGCCTGGGTTCAATTCCCTCACTGAACACTCATTCTTATTCCACCAACATACATTTTTATAACTGCCACCAAAATCAAAAAACTTGTTCTATTTTATTTAATAATAACTAAAAATCAATTATCATGGATGAAGAAAAACAGACTTTTCCGCAATCATCACCTTCCAGGAGAGAATTTATCCGTAATGCTTCCCTGGCTGCTGCAAGTTTTTATATTGTACCCCGACACGTATTAGGACGGGGCTTTGTAGCGCCCAGTGATAAACTATTAATTGCCGGTGTCGGCGCGGGAGGTAAAGGCGGTGATGATCAGCGTCATTTTGCTAAAACGGGGAAAGCAGAAATTGCTTTTCTATGCGATGTAGATGAGCGACAGGCAGTACAGAACCGTAAATTATTTCCCAAAGCAAAATTTTATCATGACTGGCGGGAAATGTTTGAAAAAGAGCATAAAAATTTTGATGCCGTTGATGTAGGTATTCCCGATCATAACCACGCCACAGTGGGATTTCATGCGATGCAGTTAGGTAAGCATGTGTATGGGCAAAAACCTTTAACCCATGATATATGGGAGGCGCACATGATGGGAGAAGCTGCAAAACGTTATAAAGTGGTTACCCAAATGGGCGACCAGGGTACTTCCGGCGATGGCGTTCGCCAGTTGAGAGAATGGTATGAGGCGGGCATTATCGGGGAGGTGCATACGGTTCATTGCTGGACCAATCGCCCCGTGTGGCCACAAGGAGTTCCCTGGTCAACCAAAAATCCACCCGTGCCCGCAGGACTCAATTGGGATCTTTGGCTGGGAACTGCACAGGAACATCCTTATGAAGATATGATAGTCCCTTTTAACTGGAGAGGATGGTGGGATTTTGGTACCGGCGCGATTGGTGATATGGCCTGTCATATTGTGGGCCCCGTGTTTAAGGTGCTTGGACTTGGATTTCCAACAGAGGTTGTAAGTAGTGTAAGTACCCCTTATGTAGATAACTGGCAACAAGCATATTACCCACAAAGTGGACCTGTTTCTTCATCTTCTCACCTGAAATTTAAAGGAAAAAGTGGCCAGGATGTTAGTCTGAGTTGGATGGACGGCGGCATTCAGCCTCCACGTCCTGAAGAACTCGGACCTAACGAAATAATGGGCGGTAAAGGTGACCAGGGAAATGGCGTGATCTTCGAAGGCACCAAAGGTAAAATGATGTGTGGGGTTTATGCAGAGGATCCCCAATTGTTACCCACATCCCGCACCAACGAAGTCCATGTACCCCAAAAATACCCACGAATTCCGGGTGGAACAGACGGCCATTACGGTCAGTGGGTAGATGCTTGCCTCGCAGGATATGGCAACATGGAAGTCGATTCTCCGTTCATTGGATATGCAGTACCGCTAACGGAAAGTATATTGATGGCCAACCTCGCTATCCGCAGTTTTGATTACAGGGAGCCTACTGCTGATGGAAAAGGGTTTAATTATCCTGGACGTGGCATCACTCTTCAATGGGATGCAGCAAACATGAAAGTGACCAATTTTGATGCGGCTAACCAGTTTGTAAAACGTACTTATCGTCAAGGCTGGCCTGAATTGACATTCTAGAATTATTTTTTAAAGGAAATCCGAAGGGTAAAACATTAGTCAGGTTTTTTCAATGCCGAATGGTCAAATTACAAATAAGACATT
>JBDTJV010000528.1:0-3549 GCA_039935675.1 Ginsengibacter sp.
GAAAGAGTAATGCCATAAATTGAAATGATACTTTGCCAGGAGTTGTCCATATAAATCGCTATCCGGTCGCCTTTCTTTATTCCTGCACTTATTAAATAGCGGGCAAAGTTTTCAGAATGATTTCTTAATTGCTCATAAGAATATTCCTGTTCTTTCACAATCACTGCAATCTTTGAGGGATTATTTTTAGCGGAAAGAAGTAAAGCTTCGCCCAGCAGGCGTTGAGGTATTGATATCATTGAAATGATGATTTAATTGGGGTTAAACTAAATCGTTGCATTTTTAATTGAGGTTTATTAAAGATAGGTTCCACTCAGAATCAGTAAATGAACAAATAAGAAGGATTCTTATTTTCAATTATTAATAGAATAGATGTTAGCTCTTCAAAACCCGTTTTTTTTAATGGGTTTAAAAATCCTTGATAGGAGCCATTCTCAGGTATTCAGTCGTTCTCTGTTTTCTCGAAAAATTATTATAGATTGATTTTATCTCAGTTTCTGATTTCCCAAGAGTGTTGGCAACGTCTTCGGCGGCGTATTCATTTTCATATCCATACCAAATCAGGTCCATTTCTTTAAAAGGCAACTGGAAAAAGAATTCTTCCTGTGTTTGTTCTGCAGAATAAGTATCTGACGTTGGTGTCCGCTGAATGATTTCTTTTGGGATATTTAAAAATTCGGCAATTTGATACACTTGTGTTTTGTATAAATTACCAATGGGCATAATATCCGCACCTCCATCTCCATATTTAACAAAAAAGCCTTGCTCTACTTCATGTTTGTTGGGAGTTCCTATTACTGCATAATACATTCTTTCTGCATGGTAATAAAGCATGGACATGCGACATCTTTGTTTAAAATTAGAGGCGGCAACTATCTGGAGATATTCTTTTGCAGGAAGCAACTTACTTTTTGCTTCTCCGTTTTTGTCGACAATAGTGAGGGAGAAAATAGGTGGCAAGTTTTGACTGATTACTTTTGAATTAATACCGATTTTCATTTTATAATCATTCGGATTGTATTCAGGAAAAATTGCAGCGACGGCTTCATCCCTTCTCTTGTAGCATCCAAATCCTGCCAAAGCCTCGGTTATATTCTCTTCAATAGTTTTTACATTCAGTTGACTCGCCAGCTTCAAAGCAAGATCCTTACTGTCACTACTGGAATCTTTTTCCGGTAATAATATCCCAATTACATTTTCTGCGCCAAGTGCTTTCACCGCTAATGCTAAAGAAACGGAAGAATCTATTCCGCCACTTATTCCTACAATCGCACCTCTTCTTTTCAAGTTATGGAAAATGTCTTGATTTAATTTGTGACTAATTGAATGAATCTTATCCTCAATGTTTGGTATGAAAAGAATATCTTTTGAGAACCTTAATTTATTTTGTGTGATCAAATTATTTTTCTTTTAATTTGGAAGAAAGATTTTTTTGCTCGTTTGTCAATGTGTGTTCCTTGTTTTGCAAAATCTTGTCTAGTACTTTGTTAGAAAACACTTCTGCTCCTTCACCATTGAGGTGTACCTGGTCTGCGAAAAGATCTGGATGATTCCAGAATAACGTATCATTTGAAAAATTATAAAAAGGTACATTGTATTCATTGGCGATTTTGTGGACTATTTCTACTGAAAGATCCTTTCCAGTGTATTTGATAAAACGTGGAGAAATACAGATATATAATTTTATATTATTATTTTCACATTCCTGGACAAACGATTTCAAAATTCGAATTTTTGTTGAATCTATTTTATATTTTGCAGGAAAGGAAGTCCGAATACTCTTTTCCCAAACATGATTCAAGGGAATAAATCCATTTTTATCATTTATATAATCCCTGCTTTTATTATATTCTGTATTCCCAACCAAAATGGTAAAAATTAAAGAATTGAACGGATATATTTTTGAAATTAATTTAAATTTCTCAAAAGGCCCTTTTAAACGGATAATGGGTTTGACTTCAGGGTTTGAATGGTAATAGGGCAAAAGAGAAGATATCATATCGTAATTATCCTGCATTACCTTAAATTCTCCTACATTAAAATCAAGAATTGCCGCTTTTGGTCGGTATCTTTTTAAGATGCTCTGAAAAACGGCATAATTATAAAAAATAGTATTGGCATCCCGGCCTGTATTGTAAACTGACATATCCAACCTTTTTTCAAATATAGAAGGGTCATAATGATGATTGGCAGTCGATGAACCAAAAATCAGAAAATCAGCAGTTGTGCTATCTAATGAATAGGTGGTACGATATAACAAACCGGCATCTTGTTTAAAATACAGGTATTTTAAAATACTTCCGATTGAGAAGTCAAGTATAAATAAAATGAATATAAAGCAAAGCACTTTTGCAAAAAAAACCGGAAGTCCCTTTACTTTTATTTTTTTTATTAAGTTCATAACTCTATGGGGTAAAAATCAAAACGAAAAGTAAATAAATTGCCCTCCATCAAAAACGCCTGCCAATAAAATATATATCAGAAGGAGCGCATATGATACTTGCTGTATAACCCAATTACTATTTGAAAATAATGAAAATTTAAACAACTTGTATTCCCTGTCAATATCAACCAATAACAATAATACACAACCAATAATCATAAACAAAAGAGTAGAAGGCTTGTCGTAAAATAGGGGCCCGGAATTCGTAAATATTCTTTTAATGATGTTGGTTGCTTCGATGAAAGTAGCTGATTGAAATATTATGAGAGAAAAGGTAACGAATGAAAATGTAAAAAGTATGCTGAGCATGTTATAAACAAATGAATTCATTCTTTTCGAAATCCTTTTCCTTGTTTTTCGGGTTATCACTTCAAATATCATGGCAAGCGCTTGTAAAAATCCAAATAAAACATAGTTCCAGGCTGCACCATGCCAAATTCCAATGACTACAAAGCTAATCACCAATCCATAAAAAACGCCCCAAATTCCCCAATCTCTCTTTTTTAAAACAATAGGATTAAAAATATAGTCGTTTACCCATGAAGAAAGTGATATATGCCACCTTCTCCAAAAATCACTAATACTTTTAGCTAACAATGGTCGTTTAAAATTTTCCATAAGATCAAAGCCAAACATTCTTGCCGTGCCTAGTGCCATATCAGTATAACCGGAAAAATCAGCATAAACCTGGAAGGTATATAGGATACATGCAAGTAATATTGTTCCGCCGCTTTGAGATTCTGTACTTACCATTACTGTGGTATGGTAAATCGATATTCTATCAGCAACAACCAGTTTTTTAAACAATCCCCAGGCGATTCGCTTTGCGCCTTCGGTAATATTTTCTTTATCGAAATAGATATTTTTTTTGAGTTGTGGGAGGAAATGATTGGCTCTCTCAATGGGGCCCACTAGTAATTTGGGGAAGTATAATGTGAACAAACTAAATTGGGTAATACTTTTTTCGGCATGTATAGAACCGCGATAAACGTCCAAAATATAACCAATAGTCTGAAAAATATAATAGGATAACCCTAGGGGTAATATTATTTCTGAAAATGGAATACTAACCGTGCTTTTGAAATGGAATAAACCCAATAAATCCA
>JBDTJV010000529.1:0-3755 GCA_039935675.1 Ginsengibacter sp.
AATCATTTTCATCCAAATCAAAACTTATGAACAGAAAAGATTTTATAAAAAACACTGCGCTTGCTGGTGTTTCATTTTCCTTATTTCCATCGGGAAATATTTTTGCTTCTCCTAAAGATTTGCCCAAAGTACGGCTTGCCATCATCGGTGTAGGAGCCAGGGGAATCGGGCACGTAGACCTTTTGTTGAGAAGGGATGATACAGACCTGGTGGCCATTTGCGACATTGATCCTGTAGCGCTCCATAGAACCAAACAGGTGATTCAAAAAAGTGGCAAAAAAATGCCTAAAGTTTATACCGGAGATATTTATTCCTGGAAAGATTTACTGGAAAAAGAAAAACTGGATGGGATAATCATCGCTACTCCGTGGGAATGGCATAAACCTATGGTAATTGGCGCTCTGGATGCAGGGCTTAAATATGTAGCCACAGAAGTGATGCTTGGGATTACGTTGCAGGATCATTGGGACGTGGTAAAAGCCGCTGAAAAGAACAATGCTCACGTGATGATGCTGGAAAATGTTTGTTACCGGCGCGATGTAATGGCGGCTCTAAACATGGTACGCCAGGGTTTGTTTGGGGAACTTTTTCACTTGCAGGGAGGTTACCAACACGATCTTCGTGAAGTATTATTCAATGACGGAACACATACGTATGGCCATGGTGCTGAGTTTGGAGAAAAAGGATATTCAGAGGCACATTGGCGCACAGACCACTCTGTTCACCGCAACGGAGACCTTTATCCGACACATGGCATCGGTCCCATTGCGCATTATATTGATATCAACCGGGGCAATCGTCTTCTCACTTTGTGCTCGTTTTCTTCAAAAGCGCGAGGGCTGCACAATCATGTTGTAAAAGTTGGCGGCGAGAATCATCCAAACGCAAAAGTTAAATTCAAAGCTGGTGATATGATCACCACTTCGATCAACTGTTCCAATGGTGAAACGATACTGTTGCAACATGACACTAATTCTCCCCGTCCTTATTCGCTGGGCTTTCGGGTTCAGGGTACTGAAGGCATCTGGATGGATGTGAATAGCAGCATTTATATTCAGGACAAATCTAAAAATAATGACCAATGGGATAATGAAAAAGAATGGTTTGATAAATACGATCATCCTCTGTGGGCAAGGTGGAGCAAAGAAACCGAAGGCGCCGGACATGGTGGCATGGACTTTTTTGTGATCCATGCATTTGTCGAATCAATAAAAAGAAAGATGCCCACTCCAATGGACGTGTATGATGCGGCAGCATGGAGCGCGATTACTCCGCTAAGCGAACAGTCCATTGAATTGGGTCATCAGACTGTGGAGTTTCCTGATTTCACCGGTGGCCAATGGATGTACCGCAAACCGTTATTTGCATTGAATGATGAATACTGATAATTAAATCGAAGTAAATAAAAACAAAAGCCGGAAAAATTTTCCGGCTTTTGTTTTTAAAATTAATTTTTATAAAGAATGATACTCCGGAGCTTCTCTGCAATGATTGGCCAATTGCCGATTTTACATTCATCACGATAGCTCATTTTGAAGAATAAAAAGCCCGGTTATTTACTCGTTTACTGTATTGTCAGGCGGAATTTCTCCCTGCGTTAATGATGCCAAATGAACACCTCATTACCAGCTTTTCATACGTTTCTTTCAGAGCATCTTTCAGTTGATGATCATTAATCTCACGAATGTTTGAAAGCGCGTATTGCTGAATGGTTACCAACGGCATCACCATTTTTTCACGCATGCTTACCGAAAGCTGTTCAACAGGATATTCTGCCATCAGTTCATTATTCCCGGTTAATTTAGATAGGTACTTTTTAGTGATTTCGTATTCTTCATAGATCATAGTCCATATTTCACCGAATTTATTATCACTGGATAGATATTCTGTCAGCGGAAAAAAACATTTTTTCATGGCCATTTCGCAATTATCAATCAGCGTTTTAAAAAAGAGAGAATTTTGATACAGTTTTTTCATTTCACCGAATTTATCTTCCTCTTCCATTTTTTTCAATGCGTAACCCACTCCATAATAGCCCGTAACATTTTGTTTGATCTGGCTCCACGAACCCACGAAAGGTATCGCCCGCAGATCTTCCATAGTCATTTTGCCTTTTTTTCTTTTGGTAGGCCGGCTGCCGATATTGGTTTCGCTGTAAAATTTTAAAGGGCTTACTTCCACTAAATAATTCATAAACTCCGGGTGATTTTTCAACCGGGTATAAGATTCATAGCCTGATTCAGAAAGTTTCTGCAGTAATGCTTCTTCTCCTTTTTCGAGGGTTATGTGGCGACTGGAAAATATATCATTTGAAATACCGGCATGCAGCAATTGCTCCATATTATATTGTGCCGAATTTATCGTTCCAAAATTAGAAGTTACGGTTTGTCCCTGTATGGTTATCTGAATTTCTTTATTGGCAATGTTTTTCCCCATCGACGCATAAAATTTATGTGTCTTTCCACCACCGCGTGCCGGCGGGCCTCCGCGGCCATCAAAAAATATGACGTCGATACCATATTCGCGGGAAACGGAAGTCAGGTTCTCTTTTGCTTTATAAATGGCCCAGTTACCCATTAAATATCCACCATCTTTGGTACCATCCGAAAAACCAAGCATGATCGTTTGTGTGTTATTCCTACGTTTTAGATGTTGATGATATTCTTTATTATCAAATAGGTTCTTTAGAAGAGATGCGGCATTTTGAAGATCATCAATTGTTTCGATCAGCGGAACAATGTCCACTTTTAAGTCATCTTTTTTCCATCCGCATAATATAAACAAGCCATAGATCTCAAGGACGTTCAACGCGCTGGCCGCGTGACTAATAATGTAGCGATTACAGCCTCGTTCCCCATTATATTGCTGAATGCTTTTGATCGCTTTGATGCTTTCAATGGTGTCGCTAATTACCTCTTCATCAAATTCGATATTCGGTAATGCCTTAGAGTTTTTGGTCAGGAATTCTATCTTTTTATCTTCCGTAAATTTTTGGTAATCTGCAGGGAAAAAAGTGCCGGAAGTGGCAAGCGCAGCAAATACTTTTTTATGAATTGAACTGTCCTGGCGTACATCAAGGGAGGCAAAATATAATCCGAAAATTTCCACTTTGTTTATTAAATCATCTACCAGGTGGCAAAACAATCCATTATGTCGATAAACCAGTGCTTCCCTTACGCTTTTGAGTACATCAAGAATTTCCTGCTTATTAATATTCGTCCGGTTCCCCGGAATAAAAATATTATTATATAGTTGCTTTTCCAGTTCCTGAAGCAACACGTCCACTCCTTTAAAAGTGAGCCTGCGCCTTAGTTTTCTTATTTCGAGATAATAACATTTAATGATTGCGCCACGTAAAGCATCTGCTACTTTCAAAGTGATTTCTGTATTTACAAAAGGATTTCCGTCCCTGTCACCGCCGGGCCAAAATCCCATTTTTATTACCGGGTTTTTCTGACAATCGGTTTGTGGAAATTGGTTTTTCACAAATGAAAGTATTCGGCCCGCAGCAGGAAAAAATACATTTTCCAGGTACCAGATAAGGCTTAGGGCTTCATCGTAAGGCGTGGGTTTTTCTTTTTTGAAAAATGGAGTTTTGCCCAATTGCTGGAGATACATGTTTATGAGGGAGGCATTGTTCTCCGAAAGTGATTTCGAGAGATCATTGATAATTCCTAAAACCGAGCCGGGATAAAATTGGGTAGGATGCGCAGTGAGAACAATTTCGACGGAAAAATCTTCAAGCTTCTGCAGGA
>JBDTJV010000530.1:0-4026 GCA_039935675.1 Ginsengibacter sp.
CAGTTTGACAGCGTCTATAATGCCAGTCAATGGTGGAGCGTTTCATCAGAGGGTATGGTTCTTTTAAGAAACCAGCAGCGAAGTCTTTGGAAAAGTGTGCATGGGAGAATGAAAGAATTGTACAATAGAGAACAAAAATCTAAAGATCAGCTGGTGTCATTTATTATTTTAGCAATCTTATTGGTATTGGCATTTGTTGTTTATCTTATTAATCATATTAAGAGAATGTTAAGTGAAATAAAAGTGGCTGCAGCTGTTATTTCAAGAGGAGGAAGTAAGCCAAAATTAAATAACATGCCGAAGGGAATTATAGGCAATCTGGCGCAGTCAATCCAGGATATTGATAACAATAATTTGACACTTGCCAATGCCGCAAGCCAGATAGGTAAAGGGAATTTTGATGTGAAAGTTCAGCCAAGAAGCAAAGAAGATATTCTTGGAATTTCTATTGTAAAAATGCAAAAAGACCTTTACAATTATGCTTCCCAAAAAGACAGGATCCAAAAAGAAACGGAAGAGCTTGTTTATCGGAGAGATGAATTTTTCAGCATTGCAAGTCATGAATTAAAAACCCCTGTTACCTCCCTAAAAGCCTATACGCAACTTTTATTAATGGAAAGTGAAGGGAAAATTAACTCCCAATACAGGAGTATGCTTGAAAGAATGGACAGGCAGATCAACAAATTAACCGCGTTAATTAATGATATCCTGGACACTTCCAAATTAGATAATGGTGAACTGGTTTACCGTAAAGAAAAAATACCCTTAATCAATATTGTTGTGGACGCGATCACGGATATCAAACGAACAAGTCCCCAACATGAAATAATATTTAACAGTTATTCAAATGCAGAAATAAATGCGGATGCTGACCGTATCAGCCAGGTGCTGAATAATTTTTTAACGAATGCAATAAAGTATGCTGCCGATTCTCCCAATATTTTAGTCGAATTGAAACAAGAAGGTGATAAGGTTATTTGTTCTGTTCAGGATTTTGGAAAAGGAATTGCCGAAGAAGAGCAACAAAAAATATTTGATCGTTTTTACCGGGTTACAGGCCCTAATTTAAATACGTACCCTGGACTTGGATTGGGTCTTTTTATTTGTAAGGATATAATTGAAAAACATCAAGGCAAAATTGGTGTGATAAGCGAATTGGGGAATGGCTGTACTTTTTATTTTGAGCTCCCTGTTGCAGAGTAACATTATCATAAGGAGATTAATGATGTTTGCAGTAAAGAAACAAATAACCGTTTTTTTTATTTTGGTCAATAAAAATTATTTCAATCTTTCTTTGATATCAAGATGAAATTTCCTGGCATAATCTTTTGCCACATCGTATCCGGCATCAGCGTGACGAATAACACCAAGTCCTGGATCATTTCTTAAAACACGGCTTAATTTTTCAGCGGCATCTTTAGTTCCGTCAGCCACAATCACCATTCCTGCATGAATACTATATCCCATTCCTACTCCGCCGCCATGATGAAAACTTACCCAGCTGGCGCCGCTTGCGGTATTGATTAATGCGTTTAAAACAGGCCAATCAGCAACAGCGTCACTTCCGTCCAGCATCGATTCAGTTTCGCGATTAGGACTTGCAACAGAACCAGTATCCAAATGATCACGACCAATTACGATCGGCGCCTTTACTTTTCCATTTCTTACTAATTCATTAAAAGCGAGTCCGGCTTTTTCTCTTTCGCCCTGCCCGATCCAGGATATCCTTGCAGGCAAACCCTGGAAAGCCACTTTTTCCTGAGCCATTTTTATCCACCGGATCATTCCTTCATTTTCAGGAAATAATTCCATTATAACGGTGTCGGTTATACGAATATCTTCAGGGTCACCGCTGAGCGCCGCCCAGCGGAAAGGCCCTTTTCCTTCGCAAAAAAGAGGACGGATATATGCCGGAACAAAACCCGGGAAATCAAACGCATTTTTTAATCCTGCTTCAAATGCTCTTGCACGTAAATTGTTTCCGTAATCGAATGTAATAGCTCCTTTTTTTTGTAATTCAAGCATGAGTTCTACATGCTTTTTCATAGTTTGATAGGAAAGGACTGTATATTTTTCGGGATCATTTTTTCGTAATTCATTTGCTTCTTTCAAGGAAATATCATCTGGAACATATCCGAACAAAGGATCATGTGCAGAAGTTTGATCGGTTAAAATATCGACGGTAACATTCCTGTCAATTAATCTTTTCAACAGATCAACCGCATTGCAAAGAACTCCAATGCTCCACGCTTTTCCATCTTCCTTTGCCTGCATTGCTTTATCAATTGCCTCGTCAATATTACTGATCTTTTCATCCAGATAGCGTGTTTTTAGTCTTTTATCAATTCTTGACTCATCTACTTCTGCTGCGAGACAAACGCCTCCGTTCATCGTTATCGAAAGTGGTTGGGCACCTCCCATTCCTCCAAGACCAGCAGTTATACTTAGTGTATGTTTTAGAGAATTATTAAAATGTTTTTTGGCCACGGCGCCGAAAGTCTCATAAGTCCCCTGTACAATTCCCTGGCTACCGATATAAATCCATGAACCTGCGGTCATTTGTCCATACATCATCAGTCCTTTTTTTTCCAGCTCATCAAAAACTTCCCAGGTGGCCCATTTGGGAACAAGTTGTGAATTGGAAATCAAAATTCGTGGAGCGCCTGGATGGGTTTTCAACATTGCGACCGGCTTCCCACTTTGAATTAAAAGCGATTCGTCGTTTTCAAGTTCTTTTAGAGCTTTGATTATAAGATCAAGGCTTTCAAAATTTCTCGCTGCCTTTCCTCTTCCACCATAAACGATTAGTTCATCAGGCTTTTCAGCTACTTCCGGATCCAGATTATTCAATAACATGCGTAATGCTGCTTCCTGTACCCAGCCTTTGCAGGAAAGTTTTGTACCTGTTGGTGTTTTATATTTTACCGGATCATATTTTAGGATTTTTTCTTTTATCTCTTTCATTATTTTCTTCTTTTTTTAGTTCCGATGCCTTTAGCTCTTTACCGGAGTTTAATTATTTTTTCATTTTACTGATAAGTATTTACCAAATTTAAGATTTTAAAAACAGGGATCATTTATCCTTATATTCTCTCATAAATTCAATTGAATTCATCAAATCTGCATGCAAAAAACGATCAGTTTCATTGAAGGATACTTTCTTTCTGAAGGCTTTTACCATTTTTTCAATTTGAGGAGAAGAACGCAAGGGTTTTCTGTATTCCAATGCCTGGATAGCCGTTAACAATTCAATTGCTAATACTTTTTCCGCATTACCAATAACACGACAACATTTTGTGGCCGCGTTCGCACCCATACTTACATGATCTTCCTGGTTATTGGATGAAGAAATCGAATCCACAGAAGCTGGTGTAGCTAATTGTTTGTTCTCACTTACAAGCCCTGCGGCTGTATATTGCGGGATCATTAATCCGGAATTCAGCCCGGAATTTTTTACTAAAAATAACGGCAGGTTTCTTTGGCCACTCAATAATTGATACGTTCTTCTTTCAGAAATATTGGCAATTTCGCTCATCGCTATAGCGAGGTAATCAAAAGCAAAAGCCAGTGGTTCACCATGAAAATTTCCGCCGCTAACGATTCTGTCCTCATCCGGGAAAATAATGGGATTATCAGTTACAGAATTCATTTCAAGTAAAAAGGTTTTCATTACAAAATCAAATGTATCTTTTGAAGCTCCATGCACCTGTGGAATGCACCGAAAAGAATATGGATCCTGTACTTGCGATTTTTTATGTAAAAGAATTTCGCTTCCTTCCAAATGTCCCCTTATTTTAGCAGCAACAAAGATTTGGCCGGCATGCGGCCTTACTTCCTGTAAACGATCGTAGAGGCAATCTGCATTGCAGTCAAAAGCATCGAAAGATATAGCCGCAATAATATTTGACCAATTCAACAGGCGTTCTGAAAGGATCAAATTATATAAACCATATGCAGTCATAAACTGTGTACCATTGATCAGGGCAAGACCTTCCTTGCTTTGAAGTTTGATCGGATCCCAACCTA
>JBDTJV010000531.1:0-2542 GCA_039935675.1 Ginsengibacter sp.
GTACAGGTATAATTGTCCTTTATCAATTCATAAGTCGCGGATGAAATGTTTACGCGGCCTGGTTCACCATTACTTTCCATCCTGCTGGCTACATTCACCGTAGATCCCCAGATATCATAAGCATATTTCTTTTTACCAACAACACCAGCAACCAGTTGCCCGGTGTTGATCCCGATCCTTATATTCCATTCAGGCAGATTCATTTTCGCTCTTTCTGCATTTCTTTTTATAATAAATTGTTGCATTTCAAGGCCTGCTTTCACGATATTTAATGGATGAGAATTATTTTCTGTAGGTATACCCCCTGCACACATATAGGAATCTCCAATCGTTTTTATCTTTTCCAGTCCATACTTATCAACGATGTCATCAAAGGCCATGAAAAACACATCGAGTTCTGAAATCACTTCCTGGGGAGTAAGGTTCTCAGCCAGTTTGGTAAATCCTTTGAAGTCAGTAAATAGTACGGACGCCAGTTTATAATAGCGGGGCGTAGCTGTCCCATTCTTTTGTAATTCCTCAGCTACTTCGGAGGGTAAAATATTCAACAATAAATTTTCAATTTTTACCTTCTGGCTATCCAGTATTTTATTGGTTTTTATTTTATCGCGGTAATTTCTGTATAGGATAATGGCAATCAATGACAACAACGCCAAACCGATCATTAGAGCATGTTTTGCAAGCTTTTGTTTTTTGAGATCGAGGTCCGCTAATACCTGGTCTTTTTTTAACAGATCAATCTGGGTTTGTTTTTTTTGAATATCGAAATTGAACTGGAGGGTTGATAATTTTTTGGCGATATCCAGGTTATATAAAGAATCTTTTACACTGGTAAATAAAGATTCATACAAGAAAGCATTTTTAAAATCTGATTTACTGGCATAGGCACTTGCGAGGCCTTTATAGGCATCTTCTAAACCATAATTGGCATTGCTTATCTGTTTTAAAATAGCTTCTGAACGTATATAATAATTAATGGCAGTTGAAGCATCGCCGCTTCCCATATAGGTATCTCCCAGGCCAAGTAATGACTGAGCCATGTCCATTTTAGCATTTAATTTTGTAGAGATATCAAAGGCTTCCTGGTGATATTTAATGGACGTTTCAAAATCTTTTCTCTTTAGGTACACTTTTCCAATATCATTCAATGTATAGGGAATATTTTCAGAACCCTGGTAGGCTTTTAGCGACTTTTGAAAATAGATAAGGGCGGAGTCATAATTTTCTTTTAATAAATAAAGTTCCCCAATATTCACGGTAATAGTGCCAATGGCATCATCGTTATTCAATGATTCGCTCATGGGAAGCGCTCTCAAAAAATATTCGAGGGATTGATTACGGGTAGAAGTTTTGTTGTAGTAAATAGCTCCAATGTTTTGTAGGGCAGTCAAAATCCTTAACGTATCACCGATCTCTTCTGAAACGCGCAAGGCTTTTAAATTTAATTCCAACGCTTTTTCGTCATCGCCTTTATTAAAAAATACAGAACCCTCATTACTTAAAATATTAGCCACGCCGGATTTATCTTTCAGGGTATCAAAAAGTGCCAGTGATTTATCATAATTTTCAATGGATGCCACATAATTTCCAAGCATGTAATAGCCGATTCCTATATTTTTATAAGAATAGGCTATTCCTCTTTTGAAATCAATTTTTTGAGCCAGGTCCCTGGCGGTTGTTGCATAGTTGATGACTTCATCCGGGGAGATATTAAAAAACTCCCTGCTTAAAAATAATATAGAATTCACTTTTACACTATCGTCTTTTTGACCGGATATTACTTTTTTGATGCTGTCGATTTGTACGGCCTGGGCAAAGCATTGCGTCGAAAAAAGAAACAGAATAAAACAATAAAAAATCTTTTTGAGCATAAAATCGCAGTCTTTTCGGGTTCAAGGTAAATATTTTCTCTTTAATGTCTGGCATATAAAGGGGGGGGAGTTCAAAATGTCGCGTGTTGGTGGGGACACCAAAACGGGGCGGGGCGCCTAGGGCGGTGTCCCCACCGCCCACTTTCAGCGCCGATGGGGAATTTTAAATGTACGCTGTAAAAGAGAAGGAAGAAACTTTTAAGTTCCTTCCTTCTACATTTAATAAAGGACAACAAATTTTACTGTTTAATAACCTTAAATATTTTGAATGAATCATTCACCTTTATTTTAATAAAGTAAACTCCGCTCCTGAATCCGGTTAAATCCACTTGTACATTGTTGCTGTAAACGCGAGCAGATTTGGAAGAATACGTTCTGCCTAAATCATCTGTGATAATTATTATGTTCGGTGAAATATTACCGGTACTAACCTGCAATGTAACTTTTCCACTTGTTGGATTAGGATATGCCGAAGTTATGATAGTGTTGGCTTCTATTATTTCGGTTAATTTGGAGATCATTTCTCCTTTATTCGGATTTTGATAAGATACTATTGGCTGACCGGTGGCCAATTGATTGATACCTGCAATATCATTTAAAGTTACCGGCGATGAGATTCCTGAAACAATAGAAGATGAATCTTGCCTGTTGTAATGAGTTGGCCAAAATAC
>JBDTJV010000532.1:0-3129 GCA_039935675.1 Ginsengibacter sp.
ATGAATCTTCAGATAAACCGGCTGAATTATATCATCCAGGATCTTTTGGATGTAACAAGAATTGAAGCAAACAAAATAAGATTCCGCAGAGATTTTTTTAATTTCAGTAACCTGGTAAAAGAAATAGTGGATGAAGTTCAAATGACAAAACAATCGCACCAGATTGAAATGGCTCATTCAGAAACCGCCAATATCTATGCTGATAAAGAACGCACCAGCCAGGTGCTTACAAACCTTCTCACGAATGCTATAAGGTATTCACCGAATGCAGATAAAGTGATTGTTTCTACAAAGGTTTTGGATGACTATGTTATCTGCTCAGTCCAGGATTTTGGATCAGGTATTGAAAGAGAGAAACAGTCAAAAATATTCGAAAGATTTTACCAGGTTGTGGAAGTAAACCGTTCCAATGCCGGGTTTGGTCTTGGATTATATATTGCTTCTCAAATTGTTCAAAGACAAAATGGAAAAATGTGGGTGGAGAGTGAAGCAGGTAAAGGTTCTACGTTTTATTTTTCATTGCCGATTGGTGAATAGAAAATACGCTCATGCAAAAATATTTTCTAAGAAAAACTAATCTTATCAAATTCTTAATCGCTTCATGAGTATTTAATTTCAAATAGACCTTCGAAGAAAGTGGGCCGTATTTGGAAATAGAAATCCTGATTATTTCTTTACTTACTGTTAAGCCAATACTTTTTTTCCAAAAATGCAACGTTTTGTATAAAGCTCTTGTCAGGCTGTAAAAGATACTATGAAAAAAATATTCTCTTTTATTCCCATTGTTTTTTTGATTTTTTTGGCTTCGTGTAATAAACCAAATCCTTCTGTTCCGGATCAAACCAGAAACATTACTCTGCCCGCGGATGGTGAGGCGATCATTAATGCAAACAATAAATTTGCATTTGAATTTTTTCGGGCAACATTGCAACAGGATGCAGCAAATAATAATAAACTGGTTTCTCCTTTGAGCATTTACCTGGCTTTGTCAATGGTGTACAACGGTGCGGACAATGCCACCAAAGATTCAATTGCAAAGACTTTGCAGCTTTCAGGAATTGATATAAATAACCTAAACGCCGTTTGTCAAATGCTGATATCTGATTTGCCACAGGAAGATAGTAAAGTAAAACTTTCGATTGCCAATTCCATTTGGTACAGACAAAATAGTTATAATCCGATACCCACTTTCTTAAATACCGTTCAGGATAATTTTAGTGCTTCGGTTAATGCTTTGAATTTCGATGATCCTTCTGCGGTTAACACAATTAATAACTGGGTTGCTAAAAAAACCAACAACAAAATTCCGGATATTATTGATGCTATTTCACCAGGTGATTTGATGTACATTATCAATGCGATTTATTTTAACGGTTCATGGAAATACGCTTTTAAAACTTCTGACACTTACAATGATGTTTTCTATTTGCAAAATGGAAGCAACAAAATGGTTCCGTTTATGAAACAAAAGATCACTACAAAAATGTACAACGATAGTTTATTCTCCATGATTGAATTGCCTTATGGTGGAGGCAAAAGCTTTAGCATGTATATTTTAAAACCTGTAAATCAGCAGCAATCACTCAACACATTTTCTGCTTCTTTGAATGAAAATTATCTCATGGACGCGATCAGCAAAATGTATAGTGTAGGGTTTGAATTGCAAATGCCAAAATGGGAATATTCTTATGAAATGAAAGATATGAAACCCGAACTGGCAAAGTTAGGGATGGGAATAGCATTTTCGGGCAGTGCAGATTTTTCAAAATTATATGATCCTTCACAGGTAAGGGTTTACATTTCAAAAGCGATTCATAAAACTTATATCAAAGTGAATGAAGAAGGCACGGAAGCCGCCGCCGCTACCGCAATTGGGTTTACTTATACATCTCTTCCTCCTTCTTTACCAATTATTAAATTAGATCATCCTTTTCTTTATGCTGTTGTGGAAAAACAAAAAGGAGCTGTTTTATTTTTGGGAATGGTAAATGAACCGTAATTATTCTACAATAAAAATCTATGCTATTAGGTTGAGGCAAAATCGTGATGCCTGACGCCGAAAGAAATATTTTTCATGGACATAAAATCGTTTGAAAAATAATATCAATAGAAAAAATAGCCGAAATAAGAATCCTCAATAATTCTTTGTTTACTATACGCTTTACCGCTGCACTCTACCGGAAGCATCGCCTTTCATCAAACCAGTTACTTCGCTTAATGTAGCATGATTCAAATCGCCGGGAATCGTATGTTTCAAGGCAGAAGCTGCTACGCCAAATTCCGCTGCATCTTTTAAATTCATCCCTGTGACCAAAGCATAAATAAAACCACTTGCAAAAGAATCGCCGCTCCCTACACGATCAACAATACGCACTTCATACTGTTTGGAGTGGTAGAATTGATTTCCATCATAAACGAGTGCACTCCATCCATTATCAGAAGCACTATGGCTTTCTCTTAAAGTGGAAGCGATATATTTAAACCCAAATTTTTCTTTCATTTGTTGAAAAACATCTTTGTAACCTTCAAGGTTTAATTCTCCTTTGGTAACATCTGTTCCTTTGCTTTTGAAACCTAAAGTGGTTTCAGCATCCTCTTCATTACCTATGCAAACATCTACATATTGGCAAAGATTTGTCATCACGTCTTTTGCCTTTTCTTTGGTCCATAATTTTTTGCGATAGTTCAGGTCGATACTTGTCGTGATCCCTTTTGACTTAGCGGCTTTCAAAGCGGCCTCGGTAAGTGCGGCTGCTTTGTCGCTTAATGCAGGCGTGATGCCTGTTGTGTGAAACCAGGAAGCTCCCTCAAAAATTTTATCAAAATCAAATTCAGAAACATCAACATCAGCAATCGAAGCATCGGCACGATCATAAATTACCTGGGATGCGCGCATCGATGCACCAGTCTCCAAAAAATAGATTCCCAGCCTTTTTCCACCACGGGCAATAAATTGAGTATCTACTCCAAAGCGGCGTAGATGATTGATCGCTGACTGTCCTATAGCGTTATCAGGAACTTTTGAAACAAATACTCCCTGCAATCCATAGTTGGAAAGGGCAACGGCTACATTGGCTTCACCACCGCCATACGTAGCATCGAATGTATCTGCCTGCACGAATCTTTTAA
>JBDTJV010000533.1:0-2991 GCA_039935675.1 Ginsengibacter sp.
CAAAATGAAAGCAGATTAGGAAAATATCAGGATATCAGGATTTTATTAAGAATACCTTCTAACTAATTAATTCTTAACTTCTTCAATCGATTAAGTAAGTCAGTATAATCATAACCTCTATTTAAAATGTTTTCATATTTTTTATTTTCCGGGATATTATTCTTCCATTCATCTAGATAAGCATCTAATATCTCTAATTTTTCAAAATCATTATTGAAATAACCTTTCTCATAAAAAAATGTTATCATAGCCCATACATTTCCATAGAATCCTTTAGGATTCCTATCTCCTTTATTAAGTTTAACGGTAATAAAAAGGTCCTTCGCACCTGCCAGGAGAACGGCTTCTTTAATAAACTGCAATGTTTCTTCTTTATTCCCTTTTAATGGAGTTATCATATCTAAAAAAGGAATCTTGGAAGGTGCCTGATTTGAGGTTTCAGCTATTTCAAGATTAAGTTTCTTTTCTTGTTGCTTTTCGACACCGGTTTTAATTTCCTTCATTCTTTTTTCAAGCAGATCCAGTATCACTTTTCTGTTATGCAAGTCAAGAACAAACATTTGTTCAAATTTTTTAGCTCTTATTAATGAACCAACCTTGCGGTAACAATATGAAATTTCCTCATCCACGCCTGTATTGAGTTTCTCATCAAACGCATTAGGGTAAGTTCTCAATATTTCAACACAGGAAATAATATTATCATTATTAATGAGTAAAATATTTCCGGATAAGTCGTTGATAAAATTGTCATTAAAAGTCCAGAATGCATATTTTGCATAATCCTCAAAATACAGCAACCTGAAAAAAGTTTTTGCTTCAATAGGAACAAAATCGCTCAATAGCGTAATACAACTTCCTGTACGGATAATTTTCATTGTATCCTTTGCATGGCTTCCCCAAAAAAACCGATGAAATAATGTTGTTTTTTTATTTTCGACAGGTATCTCTGTGAGGTAAAATTTGCTTGATAAATATTTATAGAAAAAGCCGATTTTGGGTTTTGATTCCTTCATTATAAATCCATTTCTAAATAAGGCAATACTTCTTTTTTAAATGCAAAAAGTAAAATTACTAAAAGAACATTTTTAAATAATTGTTAATAATCAAGAAATTGCTTAAAAAAAATCATGTATCAAATCATGTATCAAATGAAAAAGCAGTTATGAAACTACTTCATAACTGCTTGATTTTCTGCTCCCCCCGCTGGACTTGAACCAGCGACCCTCTGATTAACAGTCAGATGCTCTAACCAACTGAGCTAGGGAGGAATATTTTTCCCTTTCAGGGGTGCAAAAATAGAGATTTTTGATCTGAAACAAAAATTGATTTGAAACTATTTTTTTTCACGTTGCAGATTGTTTAAAATGAGTGCAAAATCTATCGTATTTTTTAGGTATTAAGGCGTAATTTTCGTACATTCGCAAATAAATTTTTTTTCATCTTAAATTGTTTTTACTCCCCTCAATATGGCAGAAGATACAGCAGAATTAGTAATCCCCAAAATAGATGCTTACGGTGCAGATAGTATACAGGTTCTTGAAGGTCTTGAGGCTGTAAGAAAACGACCCGCAATGTATATTGGCGATGTGGGTACTAAGGGTTTCCATCACCTGGTTTATGAAGTAGTTGATAACTCAATAGATGAAGCTTTGGCTGGATATTGCAATAATATTGTTGTAAACATAAATGAAGACAATTCAATTACTGTTACTGATGATGGCCGTGGTATTCCTACGGGTATTATGAAGAAAGAAGGGCGAAGTGCATTGGAAGTAGTCATGACAGTATTACACGCCGGTGGTAAGTTTGATAAAAACACCTATAAGGTAAGTGGTGGTTTACATGGAGTGGGTGTAAGTTGCGTAAATGCATTAAGCACCGAATTTCATGTAACAGTAAACCGCGACGGAAAAACCTTTGAACAGGAATATGTAAAAGGAATTCCTCAATACCAGGTACGCGAAATTGGTAATAGTGATCTAACCGGTACTACGATCCGTTTTTTGCCGGATCCTTCTATATTCATTGTGTCCGTTTATAATCGCGAAATTCTTGAAGGAAGGTTAAGAGAATTGTCCTTTCTTAATAAAAAAATCACGATCGTTCTTAATGATCTTCGTGAAAAAAATGAAGATGGGAAAACTTATACCAAAACCTTTTACAGCGAAGGTGGCATTGTAGAGTTTGTAGCGCTAATAGATAAAAATGGCAACCGGCAACCATTACTTCCTACTATGATCTATTGTGATGGTTATGACGAAACCAGTAACGTAACAGTTGATGTAGCCATGATGTATAATACCGGCTACCAGGAACATTTATTCAGCTACGTAAATAATATTAATACAATTGAAGGTGGAACCCATGTTTCTGGGTTTCGCCGTTCAATAACGCGTGTATTTAAAAGCTATGGAGAAAAACAAGGCTTATTTGAAAAAGCGAAAGTAGAAATTGAAGGCGATGATTTTCGTGAAGGCTTGACTGCTGTTATTTCCGTAAAAGTTCCGGAACCTCAGTTTGAAGGACAAACAAAAACCAAATTGGGAAATAACGAGGTAATGGGAGTTGTAGATTCTACGTTGAGCAAAGTACTTACCGCTTACCTGGAAGAAAATCCCAGGGATGCAAAAACCATTATTCAAAAAGTAATTTTAGCCGCACAGGCCAGGGCTGCCGCTAAGAAAGCCCGGGAAATGGTGCAGCGTAAAAGTGTACTTTCAGGAGGAGGACTTCCTGGAAAATTGGCTGATTGCAGCGACAAAGATCCTTTCCGTTGTGAGTTATTCCTGGTCGAAGGAGATTCGGCTGGAGGCACTGCTAAGCAGGGAAGAGACCGGAGCTTCCAGGCGATTCTTCCATTGCGGGGTAAAATTCTCAATGTAGAAAAGGCGATGGAGCATAAAATATATGATAATGAGGAAATCAGGAATATGTTCACTGCCCTGGGCGTAAAAATTGGCACACCTGAAGATCCAAAAGCGCTTGACCTCA
>JBDTJV010000534.1:0-2501 GCA_039935675.1 Ginsengibacter sp.
TTTATTCTTTCAATGCCTGTCAAAAAAATGTCCCCGGAAGTGAGCAGAATTAAAAAAGCAACAAGACAATTATTAGTTGAGGCGACGAGAGATACATCTTTATCAGAATAAAACTTCTGATAAAATAACTATATTCTCTAGTGCATATGCCTTAAAATCCATTGTATAATCAAAACATTGGCGACAAAATGGCAAACTAAATATATTTTATGCTAAAAATCAATACTTTACGAATCCTGTTCCGGGCACGATTCATAAAACCCTGACACAGCCGATGTTTCAGGGTTTTTCATTTCCTTCTAATCTTCTTTCTTTAGCTACAACAACTTTTCAAATTATTTGGTATCCAGGTTAACAATTATTCCTTTTAGATGCTTCGTATTCTTTCAGATTAATTATAATTCAAAGTTCTCAATCATCTTTCGTTATTTCTTCCGACAAAGATCTTTGTCTCCTCCGTCTCAATTTCCACAACTGTCCTTTATGGTAAACTGGGATTTCGCTACCCAAAATTTTCCCCCAAGGATGCAAACCTTCCACCCTGTCAAATATGATCTTAAGAACTGCTACAAATGGAACCGATAGAAACATTCCTGAAATACCCCAGATTGCTCCACCAAGTAATATGACGACCAGGGAAACCAGTGCATTGATCTTAACCTGTGAAGAAACAATACGCGGTACTAAAATATTATTGTCAATGAACTGAATAAAAAGGTAGGCACCGATTATCCCTAACTGGGTTGAATATCCATCTTTTGTTACCGTGGCAATTAATATAGGTAACGCAATAGCTATGATACCACCTATATATGGCAATACATTTAACAAAGCCCCAATTACTCCCAATAAAATGGCATATTCCACACCAAGGATTAGTAATGCGGCAGAGTTCATTATGGCAACAATGATTGCTTCGATCAATAACCCAACCATATAACTTTGAATAGCATTTTTTGTTTCTTGTAAAACAGTACTTACCTTTTCAGAGTGCTTTTCTGCAAATATTTCATACAAAAAATTAAGAAAAAGTGTTTTATAAAACAATATTAAAAAAATATAGATCGGTAATAAAACTACCATACTCAATGTTCCCAGTACTGTTCCAAGAGTCTGTCCAATCAACGGTTTCAAACTGTTTCCCAGCTGAACTAAATACTCTTTTTGTTTCGCCATGGTTAAAGAATAATTTTGTTGCAACCACAACTGAAAATTGTGAAAAAGACCAGAAAATTTCTCACTTAGTTCTTGTGTATTATTTGAAAATTTCATTATCTGCGATGAAATGAAATACATTACTCCGGCAACAAAGAGTATGGTTATTAATAAGGACAACCCTATCGCGATATTCCTGTTGATCTTCTTTCGGTGCAGAAAGTTGACGAGCGGGTTTAATAAAATGGCTATCATTAAGGCAAAAGCTAACGGCACCAATATACTTCTTAAAACAAAGAGAACATAGATAAAAAGTATAATTCCAAATAAGGTAACTGTAGACCTGAAAAAAAACGGGTATTTCTTCTCCATAAAAAATGATAACCTTTTTAAAAAAAATTTTTAAGAAAAATAAAAATAAAAAAGGAAACCAAACCAGGTTTCCTTTTTTAAAAATAGTATATTCTAAATTAATTTATTCCATTTATATCACTTTCTGTAACTCTTCCTCCGCAAATAAATCTTTTGGCATAATATCGGTCTTCAAGACTACTGATTTTGACCCCGTGGGTCGATGCCTCGACAAAATAATTATTTTCAAGATAAACACCTACATGAGATACACCGCCATGAGTATTGAAGAATACAAGATCTCCTTCTTTCAATTCATCTTTACTGACGTGTTCAGTGGCATCATACTGCTGCCTGGCTGTCCTCGGAAGGTTAAACCCATATACTGCCAACAAAAGCGCACCGGTCAGCGCGCTACAATCTATTCCCCTTTTAGTAGTACCACCTAAACGGTATTTTGTTCCGAACCAATCTTCGATAAATCCCAGCAAAGAAACATTTTTCAACGATTCTACATCTACATTCATCATCATCGCATATTTAAATTGCAATGGCAATAATTTTTCAACTGCTGTTTTTTCAACAACCACTGCTGCTGTAGTAACTTTTGTAACGATAGGAGCGTCGATAACTTTTATGCTTTTTGTGCCACCACTTGGCGTATTTTTCAAAATTCCTTCAGGTGTAAAAGAAATTCCATTTATCGAAGAACCGCTTTCTTCCGAATTTTTTGCGCTCACTGTATTAACATTCATTTGAGCATCAGCGAACTGAACAGAGCATGCAAAAACTAGTGACAAGCAGATTATTGCAGGTTTTTTCATCGTTATTGTGATCATTTAATGAGTTTACCATGTTAAGTAACTTAATTAACAGTTACTTAAACTATAAGATAAACGCACAGGTTATTCAATTTATTACACAAGCGGGACGAAGGTAAGTTTCACAGATTAAAAAAGCAAAAAAAATTTAACCAGTTATTTTTAAAGAAAATT
>JBDTJV010000535.1:0-2719 GCA_039935675.1 Ginsengibacter sp.
CCATCATTTTGTTGTCCTGCATGACTACACCATTTTTGTGCATCATGTCCATTTTTTCTGTCTTCATTTTGCTCTCATCCATTTTGGAATCAGTTTGAGCGAAGGCGCCATAACTAAGGGAAGTAGCAAGAAATAATACGAGTATCTTTTTCATAAAATTGTTTATTTTGACTTACGCAATTGTGAAATTTTTGTAAAGCCGTTAAAAATATAATTGTAACCTTATGTACGCAAACCAAGTACCACAGGTTGCAGAAAAAGGCTTTTTTATTATTATTAACGCCGGTATTCTCCATTTTAACACAACAGGTAGGGAAGTGATTCTATTGAAATGCAGGTTAATCTTGCTTGCGGGTGCCTAGTTTTCCTGCGTCGTAGGAGAGTTATAACATGGGCCAGCCCTATTTCAAGAAATCTTTCTTTCCCATTAATCTTCAATGTAGGTATTGTGGATGTTGCGAATTAAAATTTTTGTTAAATGGGAAAAACGTACACAAAAGTACGTGTAGAATTGCTGAAAAATTTTGCCAAAAAAGCAAAAGAGTTGGTTAGGTAACCTCTCTATTCCGCGTTGTATTATGTTCTCAGTCAGTTGAGTTAATATATCACCGTTATAATTCACTGTCTCACGGATTGTAATTGAAAACAAAGTAGGACGCAATATTTGTTATGTCATAATTTGCAGAGCCTATCAAAATGTTCATTTCGGTTTTATCAGGCCACTTTAAAATTAGTTTCTAAATAAGAGAGCCTGGCATTAGTAAGGAAGAAATGAGTGGCAGGATTGTAGTAAACAAACAAATAGTTGATTTTTGGATTTACCTTCATCTTTAATTTATTTAATAAACAATAAACAAAATTTAACGTACTTATCTAATCAAATAAATTCATCTACATGATAAAGAAACCTTTCCTATTAGCTTTTATTTTTTTAATTACTACCACCATTTATGCACAATCAGATACAACAAAGGTGGAACAATATTGCGAGCTGTTTGCTAACCCCGTACTATTCAGTAAAAATCTGTTGATCGATGCCAATTTTGGGGTTGCAAGAAAGTTTTGGAGTGATGATAAGATCAAAGAAGAAACCAATAAGTTGAAGAAATTTAATTCCCTGATTGATGCTATGAATTATTTGGGTGCCCAGGGATGGAAATATGTCAATTGCTTAAGGACTGAAAAGGATGATTACCATTACATATTTCGCAAAGAATTTTTGAAGTCGGAATTGAAGGAAGTGAATAATTGAGAGAAAATTCAATTGTCTGGTTTGTATCTCCACGAATCATGTCCACGGATCCATTCAAGATTGTCTTGTATGTTTTTACCTAAAATAGAAATCATTTAAATTTGTTCGTTTACTGCAAAATGGTTTTAGTTCGTGAATGCTTAAATCATGTAAAGTGAATTTGAATATGATTCAAAATATTTGCGTGACTCATACTAAGGAATAATGTCACCCTTTCGGGGTTTTGAGTTGCGAGATGGAATTTCTATTTTCTATAATCCTTGCTCCCTTTCAGTGTTAGCAGGAAATAAAATAGAAGTGTTATTAAATAAGTTTTTGAAATTACTATGAAACCCTTTCCAGAAAGGGTTCTAAGCCCCCTCTCCCTTGGGAGAGGGGGTTGGGGGTGAGGCTCTAATCTCTAAAATAGGGCGATATTAATCCTTTCACCCTTTCGGAGTTTTGCGTTGCGAGATGGAATTTCTATTTTCTATAATCCTTGCACCCTTTCAATGTTAGCTGGAAATAAAATAGCGTTGTTGTACGATAAATTTTTTATAATTACCCTGGAATCCTTTCCCGGAAAGGGTTTTAAACCCCAATCTCCCTTGGGAAAGGGTTAGGGGTGAGGCTTCCAATAAATTTACAAAAGCCTTCGAATCCTTTTATAATTTGGCACGGATTTTATTGAATTGTATTTAATTAAAATTTACAATTATGCTTAGATGGGCCGTTATTTTCGTCGTAATAGCAATCATTGCTGCTATTTTTGGTTTTACTGGTATTGCTGCTGGCGCTGCATCCATAGCCAAAGTCTTATTTTTTATTTTTATTGTTTTATTTGTTTTGACGCTATTGTTCGGTGCAAAAATCTTCGGAAAATAAATCAGCAGGATTTATCATTGGTGTTGGCAAAAGCATTGACTATAAAACCTGGCCAGTTTATAACCTGGTTAGGTTTTTTGTGTCAATATGAAAGCTGATTGTTGTTGGAAATAAGCAAGAACTGCATGCCTTTAAACTATTGGATACATTTATTGTGGATCGCATAGACGTTTTAGAATTTATTGATACACCCACTACCCTGAAGATTCTATTTACTTACCTCTTTGAGCATTTCTTTTACCGATGCTTCAATCTGGGGATCATCACCTTTCAAAATTTTATTATAAGGATTCTCCACTTTTATGTCTGGTTCTAATTGATGGTTCTCTGTGAAATGATTTTCATTAACGCCCTTGGTTGCTATCATTGGAATGCCAAATACGATGGTGGGGTCAATCTGCCTTTCCCACCACACAGCGGTTCCCGTTCCCGGTACGGGCATACCAATTAGTTTTCCAATACCAAGTTCTTTATAAATGTAAGGAAACATAAACGCGTCAGAATAGTTGCATTCGCTCATTACTACGCAACTGGGTTTGGTCCACTTGTCCATGGATTCACCCCCCGGAACAATATGTCCTTGCGGTGCAAACTGCATATATA
>JBDTJV010000536.1:0-3044 GCA_039935675.1 Ginsengibacter sp.
CAGGAACTTACTGCCGCCAACGTGAACTATGAATCATTATTTGAAAAAATGATGATGCTGGAAGAGCAGTTATCCTGAAAGTAAATCTCAAAATAATAGAAATAATAAAGGCTTTCTCTTTACCAGGAGAAAGCCTTCATTATTTAATCTAATTCCTTAAAAGTTTACTGAACCATCCGCCTGGTAAGTATAACGGAATTTATAAATCAATGAATCAGGTGTTGGATTAGGAGGACGTAGACCTGCATAATTCACAGATAAGATTTCCATTTTTGCATAATGTCCATCTGCTGTTTTTATTACAAAAAATTTACCTGCCTTTGGGCTGAACGCATGTGTGTTATCATCATAGTTATACCAACCAGTTGTGAAACTGTTATCTATGGCAAGATTAGTTGCAGTAGTATCAAATGCATAGCCAGTAGTTGGAGCTGTAGTATAGCTGTCAAATACACCGTCCTGGGTAATTACGCCACCATTTCCGGGGCCGCTTGCATGGCTGTTTACAATAATACTTACGAATCTCAGGCCAAAATCCCAGTCCAGGCTTGCAGAATCGCTTAAGCTTACCTGTGAACTATCCTTGAAACTATATAAAGCATAGTGTGAAGTACTGAATGGTATTTCCATAGAATCGGTCACTGTTATAGAGGGTGCAGGAGGATTAGCCGGAACTTCTTCTTTTCCACAGGAAACCAATCCCGTCACTAATATTGCCATAGCCAGCGCGCTTAATTTCATAATTTTCGTATTCATTTTTGTTTTATTTTTTCGGGTTTAAAAATTAAATTGAGAAAATAACTTCTGCCAAAGATATTTGGCATCAGCAGTTTATTGGTATAGTTTAAAATGTTTTCAGCTCCCAACTGGGTTTCCCATTTTGGACCAAATTTTTTAGAAAGGGTCAAATTTAAAAGTACAAAACCGTTTACCGTTTCGCGTTCGTCATCATATACTCCACTGCCATTTTGAAAACCGTTAAGACCGCTGTACCCATAATCCCCTCTATATTTGGCAGTGATAAATGCATTGGCATTATATAAAATATTATTGTACTGAAAACGCAGATTAGCGTTGTCGGGGCTGCGGTTGTATAATCCTTTATAATCCGATTTTGTAACCAGTGTGGTTTGATAAGTAACAGGATCTCTTTTGTACAAGGTTCCATTATCTATATTTTTTAATACATCTTTGTCCTTTGCAATGAGGTGTTGATAACCCGCAAATGCTGAAAAATTTTTATTGAAATTATAGGTAAAAGCAGCTTCCATTCCTTCTGTAAAAACCTTGTTCAGATTTTTATATGAAAAAATAGATTGATTGTTTGTTTTGTTAAAAGGCAGATTATAACTTTCTATTAAATTGCTTATATCATTTCGGTAAAAATTCAATTTGAAAACTGCATTATCGGTAATGGTATAATCGAAACCAAGATTAATACCGATTGATTTTTCCGGAGAAAGATTAACAGGATGCAGATAAGGATTGATATTGATAGAAGGATCAATCTGCCCCGCTGCTTTAAGCATTTGCAACCCGTGTCCAAGTTCACGTGCTCCCAGCAAAGTGTAACCAATAAGGGAATTTGAAAAATTCAAAAACTGTTGCCTGAAGTCAGGTGCCTTAAAACCTGCGCCAATGCTACCTTTCACCACAAAATTAGATTTCACTTTATAAGCGATAGCGATTTTTGGACTTAGCTGTGCAGGATACAATGAATTTTTATCATACCGTGCGCCGACGATAATGTTTGCTTTTTCTTTAATGATAAATTGTTTCTGAACAAACAGGTAAAATGAATTCAATTGATTGACAGAAGAATATCTTGTTGACTCTACTTTTTCAAAATTGTATCCAGTGCCGGTGGAAAATAATGAAGAAGGATTTTTACCAATGTTTACCTGCACCTCAGGACGCAAAAGAAAATCTGTAAGCGCTATTTTTTCATATAAAGAATCATTTTTTTTCAGAAATACTGAAGCATTATTATTATAATAAGTTGCATAGGCAGATGCCTGGTAAGAAATATTATTGTTGACTTTGTGCTCTATTTTTGCAAAAAGACTTCCGTCTGTTTCAACAGTAGTTCCTTTTACAATCTGCGGCTGGCCCGATGGGTAAATCTGGTAGTTATTAAATTGAGTTTCCGTAAAATATCTTCCGGAAATACTTAAATTGGTTTTTGGACTTAATTGGGATGTTACTTTAGCGCTCGCAGAATAATCGATAAACGGATCTATAGTTTTTCCATAAATATTTTTATCCAGGTCGTAACCATTACTGCTGTAGCGATTGGCGAAAAGTTCTACCGCAGTCTTATTGTGGACTATTGATGATGAGGCAGTTAATCCTAACGTATTGTTGGTCGCATAATGAGTTTGAAACTTTACACTGTTTTTCAAAGGCGTTTCCGTAATAATATTGATGACACCGGCTAAAGCATCAGAGCCGTATAAACAAGTAGCAGGCCCTTTTATAATTTCTATTTGCTTGATATTTCCAATAGCAATTCTTCCCAGGTTTAAAATTCCTGCATTACGCCCTACCAGCGGTTCTCCATTTACAAGAATTAAAGTATAAGCAGGATCTAATCCCTGCATTTGAATGCCTTCCCCAAATGGATTTGGATATCCCTGGAGCGAAGTGCCTAATGGATTGTTGGCGATCACAAGGCCGGTTTGCATTTGCAGAATATCAATTAACTTTTGAGAACCTGATCGCTCAATACTCCTGGCAGAGATTACTTCGACAGGTAACGGAATATTCGAAACTTTGTTTTCCGTTCGGGTAGCAGTTACAACAACTTCATCCAGCAATTTTGCTGAAGAATCTTTTTTGTTTTTTTGGGCCGAAACGCCAAAAAAAGAGATTAAAAAAATAATGATATTTAAAACTTTTTTATGCATTCGTCTTCATGCAAATGTGCTATGGATTATTGTAATGATTATCATTGTATTGTCAAAGGGTATTCTAAAAAAGAATCGCTGCTGTTTCTTTCAAATATAGAACAGTAGCGATTTTTATATTGTTTAATTTCCCCTTTA
>JBDTJV010000537.1:0-5633 GCA_039935675.1 Ginsengibacter sp.
TTTATCGGATTGAAATTGTAGCAGTAACAAATGATACATTTCTTCGGATAATTTTGTGCCAAGCTTAAAGTCACCACAATTAAAATTTTTTGACAGTAAAAAATCTATCAAGGTATCTGTACTTACATTCAATTCTTTAGCTACGGATACCGGGCGGGGTGTATTTATTTGCATCGCAAGTTATTTATAGAATTTAGCGGTCTAATTATTATTTTCTATGATTTTTTTAGACCTTATTTGCGAAGATTTTTTTGCAAGAATTACTTTTTTTTCTGGCGTTTAAATGCCGGAGAAATAACGTACTCTTTTCGGATTAGGCTATAGACTTTTTACAGGTGAGTTAAGGCTTTCGACCCGACAAACCAAGCAATCTTTCCTGCAAGGAGTTTCATCGGCTTTTATAAATGTTTCTTGTATAGTCATCCATTTTAAAATTTTAAAGGGCTAATAGACCATGATCGTTGATGCTCTTTTTGGCCGGGACAGTGTAATTTTTGAAAACCAGATTGCAAGAATCCCGGATTTATATTCAGCTGTAATAAAATCCGTATCTATGTTCTCCGGAAGTTTGATTTCATGGGTAAACCCTTCATATTTCACTGGATGTTGAAGGTATTTTTGCTCTTCAGCTAATTCACCTTTGGTATGAATACCTGTAACAGATAAACAACAGTCTTCATTGACACTCACGAAAATGTTCTCTTTTTGAAATCCCGGGGCGACAACTTCCACCTTGTAATGTTTCTGGCCTTCCAAAATACTGAAGTCAGATTTATTGATGATTTCATCCTTTAAAGGGTGTTTGCCAACCAGGCTTTCAAAAATTACCGGATTAGGCTTGTATCCACCGGGATAACCGGAAGATAAATTTGAAAAATTGAGATTTACGTTTGACATGGGATTTTGATTTTTTAGAGAGGAATACGTTACATTTAACTTGTCAAAGGTAGTGCCAATAAAGGATTTCAGTAGAAAGCCCAATTCAATCAGGTAAAGGAAACTTCCCGAAAAGTATATGGCCTATTGAATTTTTAGCATAATTTTTGCCAGAATGGTATAAGCAAATTGGTATCAAAAACAAGTAATAAATTTTATATCTATTTTATCGAAAAAATTCAAAATGATAAAGGAATCCTTAATGCCTGTCTCAAAAAAAATGATACAAGATTTAATGAAATGCGATGAAGAAAAGATAACTAACACCGATACATCAATTAATTCCAATGATATAGAATTTTCAAAGGGCTACTTATATGCGAAAGGGCTTATTAAAACCAAAAAACAATTAGTGGAAGGGAATGTTCAAATTGGCACTTTTCTCACAGAAGAGGGCAGTCGCATTCTTGGAAAAAGCGGATTAATGAAGCCTTTAAAAAATTAAGTACCTATCAACCAACTCGTAAAAAATATTTCATTAAAAAAGTTCATAAAAATAAACGGGTAAATGGGATAATTAATTCACAGGGAATAAAAATCAAAACCAGGGCCCTTGGTATTATTTTAATTATAGCCTTAAAAATTAAATGGAAGGTCTGGGATAAATTCATGAAATGATAAATATTAAAAATATTTATCGAAAAGTCATTTAAACAAATTATACACTTCTAAAGTGAGCAATACTATGCTCTACGAATAACTCCTAATATAATAGCAATTACTGCAATCACTAATAATATATGGATCAATCCTCCCGTAACGTGGTAAACTAAAAAAGAAACTACCCAGATAATTATCAGGATTACTGCAATGATGTATAAAATGATGTATAAAAGGCTTCCTGTTTTTTTTTGATTAAATTATAATTCCAAACAATTTCATATTTATATAAAACTTTGCCCAAAAAACTTTTACAACAAGCTTGCTTCTTAATTTCAATCTGCCCAGTAACAGGCTGGTGGATGTGGAGGATATGACCGAAGATGAATTGAAGGTGGTACAAAAGTGTTATACAAAACTGAAAAAGAAAACAGAAGGTGAGGAATCGCTCCAGCAATCCCACTCTATAGAAGAGGCAGAAGAAATGTACGACCTACAAAAAGGTATCGAAAAGGGTGTAAAGAAAAAAGTGGAAGAAGCCAAAGCAGCTAAGAAAGAATGAGTACCCTACAAAACTATCCCGAGCATGTAATTTTATACTCCGCATTGTTATTGTAGGCAAAAGAAGGTTCCGTAATTCGAAAGTTATATAATTTTGTATTACCGGCTGCGCACAAAAAAAGCCTTCACCACTATAGCGAAGAGCTATACTACTTCTCTTCCCCATCGTGCGTCAGTTTTACTCAGACTGCAATTTGCTTTTATACCCTAGACTCGGTTGCGCCCAGTGACTAGGTTATAAATTATAGCTATAACTGCTATTACTAATAAAATATGAATAATCCCTCCTGTAAAGAATCCTCCTAAAAAGGAGATTGCCCAAATTATTACGCAGATAACTGCGATGGTCCATAAAATGTTTGTCATGTTGAGTAAATTAAGGTTAATAATTTATATCATCATTAGTATATATATAAAAACCTGCCAAAAAATATATTGTTAGCAATCAATGTTTTATAAGCTGAAGAAGAAATCTTAGAAATCTTAATAATTTTTAAAACGGGGAAACGTATACACAGAAATATAAAAATCAGAAGGTATAGTCCATGAAGTAGGCGGTGGAGTGATTAAAGCCTCTTTATGTTGATTCTAAATTTGATAACCGAAAAACTATTAGGTTAGGATTTGTCTCGTCAACAATTTCTGTTTTCGCAAAATTAAACTTTTGAAGAAGCTTAATCGAGCTTTGGTTGTCTTTATGCGCGCAGGCGTCAATTGTTGTTAACCCAAGTGTCTGAACGGAATATTCAATGATTTTTTTTATGGCTTCATTCATAATTCCTTGGCCTTGATAATCGGTTAAAAGTTCAAACCCGATTTCACTTTTTTTAAGTTCTTCTGAAAAGTCAAAGAGACAAATTGTCCCTATAAGTTTTTCGTTGTTTTTCCGGGCAATTGCCCAATAGGGGAGTTCACTATTCTTGATGTTCCCATTTATTTTTCTAATAAAGTTCAAGGCGTCTTCCAATGTTTTGCTGGGTTGCCTGTCAAGGTATCTGTTTGTTGTTGCGTCAGAGCGAAGCAGAAATATTTCTTGCACATCGCTTTCTAAAAGTTGCCGAAGTGTCAACCGTTCAGTTGTAAGTGTGGGGAACGCTGATAAATTTCTGTTTAACATTTTTTTACTTTTTCCTTACAACATGCTCTATCGTTTCCCACAACATCGGGATACATTTCCTGAAACTCTTTTATAAAGCCCCAGTGTGTTGAACATTTTTTTCCATGCAGCAAACCCGTTGATGCCAATAGAAAAGCACCAACACACAACGATGCCACTTCGGCCCCATTATTATATTGTTCAATAATCCAGGTACTGCTTTTTTGTTTGAGGCAACCGCTGTGGGCATATCACCAAACAAGGCAGGAATAAAAATCAAATCAGTTTTCTTAACTTCTTTCAAAAGTTTATCCGTATGAACAGAATATCTCCTTTCATTCAGATACACTTCTTTTTTTAATCCTACCAATTGCACATTGAAAAGAGGTGTACTGCCCGACACAGTTAAAAATTGGTTTACAGCAGTGAAACAATACTGTGGGTCTGCAATGGCCTGCAAGAACGAATTTTTAGGAACAAGTATGGAAACATTTTTCATGAATACTAAAGTTAATTATTGTTTGTCGCAAATCGCTCTATTAATGTCATTATCACACAGCAACATTTTTAAAACGACATAGCATCTTTGTATCTGTAAATTATTTATAACAATTAAAAATTAAAACAATGTCAAAAGTTTCAATCTATCTGAATTTCCAGGGAAATACAGAAGAAGCATTTAATTTTTACAAATCTGTTTTTGGGACAGAATTTGTTGAGCCCATCATGTATAACAAAGATGTCCCAGCCATCCCCGGTATGCCGGCATTCCCGGAAAACGAATTAAACAAAGTAATGCATGTAGCCCTTCCCATATTAGGCGGCTCTCAAATAATGGGCACAGACATGCTGGAATCAATGGGACATAAACTTATTATTGGTAATAATACCACCATCAATCTTGAACCGGATACCAGGTCAGAGACCGAAAAACTGTTTAAACTACTGTCAGAAGGCGGCTCTGGTATCATGCCTTTAAAAGATCAGTTTTGGGGCTCATATTGGGGCTGCTGCCTCGATAAGTTTGGCATCCGCTGGATGTTTAATTGTGCAGAAATAAAATAAATGAGCAACAAAAAAATTAAACAAAATGACAAATCAAATTTATCCTTGCTTATGGTTTGACGGGCAAGCCAAAGTAGCAGCGGATTTTTACTGCTCAATTTTTAAAAATTCAAAAATAACCACTGATACGCCGATGGTAGTAAACTTTGAACTAAATGGGAATAAATTCATGGGTTTAGATGGCGGCCCTCAATATAAATTTTCACCTGCGACCTCTTTTGTTGTTGAATGCGAAACGCAGGAAGAAATTGATTTTTAGTGGGACAAATTAGGTAATGGTGGCATATACAATCAATGCGGCTGGCTGGATGATAAATTCGGTGTTTCCTGGCAAATTGTTCCTGCCATATTAGGAAAGTTAATGGCTGACCCCGAAAAAGCGCCGCGGGTAATGCAGGCATTTATGCAGATGAAAAAGTTTGATATTGAAAAATTAATGAATTCTTAAAATACAATCGAGTATGAACAAGACACTACCAATCACATTCACAGCCCTACTTCAAAAAAGTACGGCAAAGGGCGGATGGACATATGCCATTTGGGAAGAATCAGTAGCATTTTTTGGAACAAGGGGCCTGGTCAAAGTAAAAGGAACAGCAAATGGGCAGGCATTTCAAACTTCATTTATGGCATTGGGAGACGGCACTCACAAATTACCTTTTAAATCTGAATTATTACAAAAAATAAAGAAGCAGGCAGGAGATGAGATTACCGTTTGCATAAGTGAGCGGTTAAATTAAATAACATGTAATTAGAATGACGCAAATAAATTCGTACTTAACATTCAATGGCAACTGCCGTGAAGCAATGACCTTCTACCAGAAATGTTTAGGCGGAGAATTAACTCTTCAAACAATTGGTGAATCGCCATTGTCAGAAAAAATGCCACACAAAGTGAAGGAATATATTTTACATTCAACTTTAATAAACGGCAGTCTTATAATGATGGCTACCGATTGTGTAAGAGAAGAAGGCCTTATAAACGGAAATTCAGTTTCACTTTGCCTTAATTGCAGCAGCGAAAAAGAAATAAAAAGTCTTTACGAAAAACTTTCGGCAGGTGGGAAAGCCAATCATCCTTTAGAGGATACTTTTTGGGGTGCTTTGTTTGGCGACCTTACGGATAAGTATGGAAATAGCTGGCTCTTGAATTATAGCAGAAAACAAAAACCGAATAATCTTCTAAGTATAAATTATGCTCCTTTTAGTAAAAAAATAATTTTGCAGCCAAAATAATTTTAAACCATTAAAAAAATAAAAATGACAAACAACAATGTATCATTACACAGAGTTTTCACCGCAAGTCCCGAAAAAGTTTATCGTGCCTTTACCGAACCCAATGCGCTTGCATCCTGGTTGCCTCCTTATGGATTTT
>JBDTJV010000538.1:0-3511 GCA_039935675.1 Ginsengibacter sp.
CATTTTTTTCCATGGCAGCCACCCAAGTGTTGTGTTCACATTCCATGTCAACTGGGTTTGTTCATTCAGTTTTGGGGTTAAGATAAACTGGTAATTTACCTCGGTAGAGGAGGAGGATTGCACTTCAACAAGTATTGTCGATTTGATAGTATCAACGAGATTGAGAGTAATAGATTTTCCCTTGCTGTCTTTTAAAGTAACAGATGATAAAATATGTGCAGGCGGAAGATTTTTTGTTACAGATATGTCTTTATTTTCAAATGCTGGATACCAATTTCTCCATTCTTCAAAATGTACAATTTGATCTTTCACTTTTTCTTCAGTTGCATTAATTATAACTGATTTTGAAACAGTTACTTTCGAGGGAAGTAATAAACTGATCAAAAAAATAATGACAAAAATCGAAGCCAGGAAAATGATAAATTTTACTATTCTCATAAGGTTACTCCCATTTAAAAACTTTAACTGAAATTGCATAAACTACAATTCCCCACAATAATAAAATTGAGATCTCCCATCTTTCATTCCATAAATTGTTTCCGTCAAAAGCCACGTCGCGTAATGCATTGTTTAAGTGGGTTAGCGGCATTATCTGAGCAATCCATTGCAACCATTTTGGGAAAACGTCGATCGGAAAAAAGGTGCCGCAAATCAGAAATTGAGGCAGCGTAATAATATTGGCGAATGGGGGAATAGTACTATCATTTTTGGCAATGCCACTTACAATAAATCCCATTCCCATAAAGACCACTAATCCTATAAAACTCAGGATAAGAAGTTCAATAAATGTTTCAAATCCGTTAATTAAAGTGAAATCGAAAAAATAGTAGCCGGCAAGAATAATGACTACAGCAGTTAACATTTGAAATATAACGCGGCTGAACATTTCTCCTAAAATAATATGTGTGCGGCTAATTGGCGTCGCAAAAAATCTTTTAAGTACTAACGTGTTTCTTAAATTAAAAAACATAAAGGCCACACCAAAGACCCCTGATGCCAATAAAGAAAAACCAAGCTGTCCTGGTAATATAAAGTCAATTGTTTTATATTTTCGAATAACAGATATATCTCGTGGAAAATTAAAATCGAAATCAGCGTACGCTAGCCTTCCCGGATATTTTTCGTTGCTGATTTTATTGATAATACTTTCAACTATCGCTTTAAATTGTGGCCATTGATCATTGCTTGAAGTAGTGCTTTTTAAAGTGAATATATAAGGTGGTTGGCCCGTAGGATTTTTCTGAATATTTATGATACCGGCAATCTTTCCACTTTCCAGGTCTTTTTCCAAAGATTTATTATCGGGGTATTTTTTTATGATAATTCCCCTTGATGTTTCCAAAGCTTTATATAAATCATTGGTGGTATCTGCAGTACTATTAACAGCAATTTTATAACTACTAAATGATCCATTATTACCCATAAATCCAAAAACCAGTATAAAAATAAAGGGAAATGCAAAGCCAAATATAACAGCAGAGGGACTTCTGAAAATGGCGTGTAAACTTGCTTTTGTAATTGCAAACATTGCCCTGGCCTGGCTGTATTTCTTCATTTGAATACTTATATTTAATGCCGCAAAACTAATCGTGAAAAAATAAAACTTTCAAAAAGTTTTTTAAATCAAGACAAGTGTCGTATATTTGAATGACAAATGACAGGTGAAATGAAAAGTAAAAAAGAAAAAAAATATCCCGATTACGATTTTAAGCCCACAAGCGCTGAAGAGCCTGTCGCTTATTATGGCATACAAAGTAATTTTAAAATCGTTAAAGACTTCACCTATAATGATTATAAAAGACTTGCCACCAAAGTAGATTTTACTCAAAAAGAATGGGCAGATATTTTACATATCTCAGAAAGAACATTACAAAGATACGCCAATGATAATGGCTCATTTAATAGCGGCGTTGTTGACCGGATTTTTCAGATCAAAAAGGTATTGGAGAGGGGAGAAGAGGTTTTTGGAAGCTACGAAAAATTTAATCTTTGGCTTCGTGGGAATCCATATATGCTGGAAGGTCAATTATCATTACATTCGCTCTCAAGCTTCGATGGTATTAATAGTGTACTTACACAATTAGGAAGAATAGAACATGGAATTTTTGCATGATAGTATTTCGAATAACTAACGAAAAATATAAAAATGATGTCTCAGGAAACGGGGCAGCATTATATGGATCAAGATGGAATTCAAAAGGGCTACCTCTATTATATACTTCTCAATTTATTTCATTAAGTATTTTGGAATCATTGGTACATCTTAAGAGAACGGAAATTCCACCAACACAATATTTATTACACATTGAAGTGCCGGATGAAAATGACGTTGCAGAGATTTCATATAAAAAGATAAGAGCCAATTGGCACCAGGAACCAGAATATACGCAATGGTTAGGAGATCAATTTTTACAAAATAATCAAGTCCTGATGTTAAAAGTTCCTTCTGCGATAGTTCTCCAGGAAAGTAATTTTTTGCTAAATCCTCTGCATTCAAGTTTTAAAAAAGTACGAATTATTTCCTCGGAACTATTAGAGCTTGACAAAAGATTAATGATGCAATAAAAAATGAACAAAGTATTTATAATAACAGGTGGAAACATTGGCGACAGAAAAAAGAACCTGGAAACTGCTGAAAAAATGATTGAAGAAAAGGTTGGCAAAATTATTCAATCTTCAAAAATATATGAAACCGCAGCCTGGGGAATTACCGATCAGCCCTCTTTTTATAACCAGGTTTTTATTGTAGAAACTAATTTTTCTGCAGATGAAGTGATAAAGAAAATTCTGAAAATTGAAGAGGATATGGGACGTGTGAGAACTATAAGGAATGCGGCAAGAAATATTGATATCGACATATTGTTTTTCAATGATGATATAGTAAACGAAGAAAATCTTACGATTCCTCATCCGCAAATCTCCAATCGTCGTTTTGTATTAATGCCGTTAAATGAAATTGCATCCACAAAGAATCACCCCATTTACAATAAAAGTGTTTCGCAATTATTGGCAGAATGTAAAGATGAGTTGAAAGTAACTCCTTTGCCTGCTTAAAAAGATTCCTTATTGGTTGTTTTCCAAACTTCGTTTAAATTATCAAAGTGCAGGCCTTAATTTTGAAAAAAATAATTTCAATTTAGAATGAAATATAACTTCATAACTATTGAAGGAAATATTGGTGCCGGAAAGACAACCCTGGCTCACCTGTTGAGCAAGCATTTCAACGCGAGACTTATCCTCGAGGAATTTGCTGAAAATCCTTTTCTTCCAAAATTTTATGAGAACAAAGAACAGTATGCCTTTCCTTTGGAGCTTTTTTTTATGGCGGAAAGATATAAACAACTCAAAGAATTATTGCAAACAAAAGATATGTTTCATCACCTAACCATCTCTGATTACCTATTTACCAAATGTCTTTTATTTGCAAAAGTGAATTTGCCGGAACAGGAATTTTTATTGTACCAAAAATTATTTGACATTATCAATCCACAATTGGTGCAACCTGATCTGC
>JBDTJV010000539.1:0-2786 GCA_039935675.1 Ginsengibacter sp.
GGAACGCAGGAAGTTTTGTACCACCAAATACAAGATCTTAGCAGTAAACTCCCGGATTACGATTATTATGGAATTGGAAGAGATGATGGAAAACATGCCGGAGAACATTCTGAAATTTTTTATAAAAAAGATAAGTTTCAGCAATTGGAGCAGGGCGATTTCTGGCTGTCGCAAACTCCGGATAAACCTTCGCTGGGATGGGATGCAACCTGTTGTAACCGAATCTGCTCCTGGGTTTTATTGCAGGATAAAAAATCAAAAAAGAAATTTTATGTCTTCAATACGCATTATGATTACCAAAAAGACCTTGCAAGAAATGAAAGCAGCAAATTGATTTTGAAAAAAATAAAAAGCATTGCGGGAACTCAACCTGTCATTTTTATGGGAGATATGAATGGAGGCAATGAAACGCAATGGTATCAAACAGTTGCCAACTCAGAATTTTTAAAAGATACTTATAAGGAAGCGAAAGATCCTTACATGAATAATGGTTCTTTTAATGGTTTTGGTTCTGATATAAATAGCGATGAAATTATTGATCATATTTTTATTACCAAACAATTTACCGTGGAAAAATGGGGAATACTTACCGATACTTATCATGGAAAATATCCTTCAGATCATTTCCCCGTTATGGCAGAATTAAAAATGTAATACCTTGATTTAAAAATTGATAACTTTTAAATAAAAACTTTGGACACAAGAAGAGATTTTCTGAAAAAGGCAATCCTGCTTTCAGGCGCTACAGGGCTTTCGTACGTTTTCCCCGAATCTATTCAGCGCGCTATGGCTATTAATCCCGAAAAGGGAAGCACTTATCTTGATGCGGAACACATCGTAATCCTGATGCAGGAAAACCGTTCTTTCGATCACTGTTTTGGAACACTAAAAGGTGTGCGCGGTTTTAATGATCCGCGGGCTATTTCCTTGCCTGACAAGAACCTGGTTTGGATGCAAACAAATGAAAAAGGTGAAACGTATTCTCCATTTCGTTTCGATATTCGAAATACAAAAGCAACCTGGATGGGCTCTACACCGCATTCGCGTGAAAGCCAGGTAGATGCATGGAACGATGGCAAATATGATAATTGGCTTCCGGCCAAGCGTGTAAGAGATAAAAGATATACGGATATTCCATTAACCATGGGATATTACACACGAGAGGATATTCCTTTTTATTATGCAATGGCCGATGCCTTTACCGTTTGTGATCAAAATTTTTGCTCCGCAATGACGAGCACTAATCCCAACCGTTTATTTTACTGGACCGGAACGGTAAAAGAAGAACAGACGAAAGATGCTCCGGCCATAATGCGAAATTTAAATGATGACCGGTGGGGCGTTTTGCATTTTGATACTTTTCCTGAGCGACTTGAAGACAATGGAATCTCCTGGAAATTTTATCAAAATGCGATTGATTGTGGCGGCGGCTTTACAGGCGATGAAAGAGCGTGGCTTTCTAACTTCGGTTGTAATCCCTTGGAATGGTTTGCGAATTACAATGTAAAATTTTCTAAAAGGTATATTGAAAGTTTGCAAAAACAGTTGGTATCACTTCCCTCTCAAATAAAAGATTTGGAAACCAAGATAAAATCTGGTTCTCTAACTGGAGATGCACTAAAAAAAGCGCAGTCAGCGATCACAAAAAAGCAGGAAGTATTAGACCTTGCAAATAAAGATCTGTCGGATTATACCCTGGAGATTTACAACCAGCTAAGCAAGAAAGAAAAAAACTTATTTGAGAGAGCCTTCAGCAATAATATAAATGATCCGGATTATCACAATCTCACTGATTTGACTTACAACGATAATGGCGTAAAACGCGAGCTTAGCATTCCGAAGGGCGATGTATTATATCAATTTCGTAAAGATGTGGAATCAGGAAATTTGCCAACTGTTTCGTGGGTGGCAAGTGCGCAGAATCTTTCAGATCATCCGAGTGCCCCATGGTACGGTTCTTTGTATGTTTCAGAAATATTGAACATTCTTACAAAAAATCCTGAGGTATGGAAGAAGACGATTTTCATTGTCAACTTTGATGAAAATGATGGTTACTTCGATCACGTGCTTCCTTTCGTAGCGCCCAATCCGCTTAATGCCGCAACCGGTAAATGTTCACCGGGCATCAATACAGGTCTGGAATACGTTCAATTGGAGAATGAATTGAAAGAAGGCATTCCAAAGAGAGAAGCGAGAGGAGGCCCTATTGGGCTTGGTTTTCGGGTGCCTTTGATCGTTGCTTCTCCGTGGAGCAGGGGAGGACAGGTTTGTTCCGAAGTATTTGATCATACTTCTACTTTGCAGTTTCTTGAAGATTTTATGAAAAAGAAATTTGGCAAGGATGTAAAAGAAAAAAATATCAGTGACTGGCGGCGAACAGTAACAGGTAATCTGACTTCCACTTTTAATTCATATAAAGACGAAAAGACACACGGCATTTCTTATTTGGATAAAAATCCTTTCATCGAAAAAATTTACAACGCAAAGTTTAAAGAGGATCCTTTAGATTTTAAACAATTGTCAAAAGAACAAATAGACCAGGCGAACAAGAATCCTTTCTCCTCTTCAGTTTTGCCACAGCAGGAAACAGGTGTGAAAGTATCGTGCGCATTACCATATCAACTTTATGCGGATGGGAAATTGAGCGAGGATAAAAAAAGCGTGGAATTAATATTCGCTGCAAAAAATGAAATTTTTGGTGCACAATCCTCGGGGTCTCCGTTTAATGTTTTAATCCCGGTTAAGTATGCAAACAGCCAGGGTTCCTTTGAAAATGTTGGCAGCCG
>JBDTJV010000540.1:0-3246 GCA_039935675.1 Ginsengibacter sp.
CAATGATTTTTTCAAAATTTCCATCACATCTGCATTGGTAGTTTTTTTGCCTTGTTTAGGTGGAACGATGTCTTTATCATTTACGGAGTTCACATCCACTTTTGTCGCATACCAGGTAGTATGAAGCCGGTTAATGACTAAACCCAATATCATTCCGGGCAATCCATTAAAACTTTCAGGTCCGCCGGGAACCATGATCTCATCTGTATAAAATGCAACGACAAATACTGAATCCATAATAATAGTGGTGGCTCTTCTGCAATTGAATCCTGCTATTTCCCTGAAGTCATTGGTAAGTTTCCATTTTGCTTTTCTAAGACTATCCTGGATCAAAAAAGATTTTTCAAAAACATTTTTATGGGCGATATATTTATCCTTGGCATAATCGCTGAATACTTCGTTATCTGTGGAAGGATACATGTAAAAGTTGCTCCCTTTGTTATCAGCATCCCGACCCGGTTGGTAGATGGATTTGTTATTGTCAAATTCAAAATCAAAATAACTGGAACGGTATTCTGAAACTACCTTTTTCATTTGATCTGCAAAGCTTCCTTTCATTTCTGCCCAAACATTTGTGCGTCTTTCAAATTCAATTTTTCCTTTGCTGATAAATGGAGATTGCGCAAATATAATTTGAGAAAAAAATAAAAAGATGGCTATAAAAATAATTTTCATTTTGCAAAGATTTTAAAACATTGATTTAGGTGCACCTGATCCACCTTTATTTTTGAAATTCCAGGTTAATGTGATCAGGCCATAACGCTGAAAAGTAAGATAATGCCTTTCAACTATTGCGTTCGGCTGAATGCTCCTGTCGTAACCTTTATTCTGGTTCAGGATATCATTCACGCTTGCCCGCAGCGTGAGCTCTTCGCTTTTGAAAAATTTCTTTTCAATAAACGCATTCCATACGATCACGTCATTATTTTTATCAAAAGCATTTATTTTTTGTCTCAGGTTAAAATCGACGTCTGTTCCGATCTCCAGTTTTTTAACCGGGTAAACACTTCCGTTAAAAGTATAATCGTAGGTCCAATAATGAGTACCTGCCACCGTGCTTATACTTGAGGTAGATTTGGAATAAGTGGGATTAGCTGCAATATCAAAATTTAATTTTTCTTCTTTGTAATACCTTATGCCAAATGTTGAACCAACGGAGTAATTTTTTGTGAGGTTTTGCAATCCGTTTACATAATTATTGTTGTTATTGATACTGGCTTCCGGCCTTAGGAAAATGCGGAATTTTGTTTTTGGAATTTTGATGTTGTAACCTGCATAAATTGAACCGGAATAATTCCCGTTTACATTGATGTATTGAGTGGTTCTTTTACCCTTGGAATCTATGGTGTAAGTACTGCTAATATCATTATTGGTAAACGTAAAATAGGAGCCCACGTAGATGGAACGTTCTGACAATACCTTATAATTGTTATAACTTAAATTCAGGCTATTTTGAAATTCCTGTTTTAAATTAGGATTTCCAATCACCACATTTAATGGGTCTTCGTTATTTGTTAATGGTTGAAGCTGATCAATAGACGGTTGCTGTGTACTTCCATTATAATTAAACCTTAGCCCGCTGTATGGATTAAATTTATAAGTAAAATTAGCGCGCGGCGCAAGATTATAATAGTCATATTTCCGGGTGGTATCTTTTATTAAATCTGCCTGCTGGAAAGCAGTATTGGCAACATTTCCACCGAAAGAAAAAGTAAGTTTTTTCTCATTGTACATATAATTAATTCCAGCGCTGTTTGTATTATAAATATAGCGGTAATCATTGCTGAGCGTATCCACTAAATCAGAATATTTTCCCGACAGATCTCTGTTATAGCTGGCTCTTTCCTGGGTAGTGCTATTTTTATAAAAAGAATAATTAAATTCAAGGAATGATTTTTTTGACAACGGTTCTGTATAAGTTGCTCTTATCCCGGCCACGTTGGAAGTATTACTGTTTATTTTATTTTGGTCTGTGGAATCTTTGCTGAAAATTCCTCCCGCTGCATCATAAAAATCAGAGAGGTTATGTAAATATCCATTGCTGTTCGAAAAATTATAGCGATCCTCAAAATTGACAGAAAGAGTTCTTCCTTTCTTTTTAAATTTTTTACGGTAAAGCGCGTTCACATTATAAGCGGAATTGTCACCCTTGCTTGAAGTATTTCGTATGCTGCTGTTTACCGGGTTGTTCTCTTCACTTAATGCTTCCGAAGTATAGCTGCTGGCATTTTGCGAAGTACCTGTATATCCATTCGCAGTTATTTTTACAGATGAGGAAGAATCTATTTGAATTTCTGCAGTACCCGCCACGGAATGGCGGATTTGACTTGAGTGATTATCCTGCGCGCTACGGTTGTAATAAACAGAGTCCGCAAGAATATTCTGGGTATAAGTATTTCCCGAGCTATGAAGATTCAGCTTATTAAATAAATAATTACCGCCCATATTGTATTTATCATCATCCCATTTATTAGAAAAGTGAATACCACCTTTTATACTTTCCGGAAGTCCTTCCCCATAATAGCTCCCGCTACCAAGGTCATCAGAAGAATTATCCGAGATCATAATGCCTCCGCCCTCCATCACCTGGATATTATTATTGCTAAATCCATAACTCTGTGATTCCTGCCAGTCAAGTCCGGTGTTATTGGTGTTGCTTGCGATAACAAAAGCAGCTAATTTTCTTTTTCCTTTGAATGCATTGATCAGCGCCTGCCCGTTATAATATTTATCAAGGGCCCCGGCAGTTATTTTTCCAAAGTAACCATGTTTGGCACTCTCTTTTAGTTTCAGGTTCAATGTTTTGGTGGTGTTACCATCATCAATTCCCGAAAATTCTGCCTGGTCACTTTTCTTATCAAATACCTGTACTTTGGAGACTGCATCTGCCCTTAAATTCCTGGTGGCAATTGTTGGATCATCACTAAAAAATTCATCACCGTCCACCAATACTTTTTGTACCTGCTGCCCTTGCGCAGTTATCTTCCCATCTTTATCTACTTGTATTCCGGGCAATTGTTTCAAAAGGTCTTCTACCGTTGCATTTGGTTTCACTTCGTAACTGTCCGCATTGTATTCTGTAGTGTCTCCTTTCAAACGCATGGCAGCTTGTTTAACTACTATTTCCTGCAAAAGCTTTGCTTTTTCTGTCAGAAAAATTGTTTTTAGATCAAGATTTTCGTTTTGTTTGAGTTGAATATGATCTACGAAATCGCCATATTTCGGATAGGTGATTAGTACGTCATA
>JBDTJV010000541.1:0-4630 GCA_039935675.1 Ginsengibacter sp.
CTACGAAGTTTCACCAGGTATATTTAAAAGCAATGATGGACCGGCTCTTTGTAGCTGCCGGTATTATTTGGAATTTGGCTGAATTCAATTCTGAGCAACGTGCGGAAACAACGCCTCATATCAATGCAAAAGGCATTTTAACCTGGGACAGAAAGCCAAAAGATTCTTACCGTTTTTACCAGGCCAATTTATTGAAGGTGCCATACATACAAATCGGCTCCAAAGAATGGAATGTTCGTACCGGCTTTGCAGACGCTGAAGGTAGCCTCGTTTGTACACAACCGGTGTGGGTTTTTAGCAATCAAAAAAAGATAACGTTACAACTAAACGGAAAAGAAATAGGTGAATCTGAAACTGCCGAAGGCATTGCGAAATTTGATGTGCCCTTCGCCGATGGGCTTAACCATTTGTTGGCAACAGCAACGGTTAATGCCAATAAATTTACAGACCAGGCGGATATCAACTTCAATATGCTTTCGCAAAATTTAAAAAGTCAAAGCGTACCTTTCAAAGAAGTGAACATAAGCCTGGGGGACAATCGCTTCTTCTTTGATGAAACAGCGGCACAAACCTGGATACCGGAACAAGAATATAAAACCGGCAGTTGGGGATATATAGGCGGAAACGTTTACGCAGTAAAGGGAAATACAAGAACAAGCTTTGGTTCAACTAAAAATATTCTTGGGACTGATTTGGACCCCATTTATCAAACGGAGCGCGAAGGAATAGAACAATTCAGGTTTGATGTGCCTGGTGGTGATTATGAGGTTACATTGCATTTTGCAGAATTGTCATCACCGGCAAGTCAACGCGACAGCTTAGCATATAATATGGGATTTGGGCCGCCTCCTGAGGCTTTTAAGGACAGGATTTTCAATGTATCTATCAATGATGAAGAAGTACTGTCGGGCCTAAGTAATGCCGAATCGCTGCAACCCGAACACGCCGTTGCAAGCAAATTTCATATTACCGTGAATGATGATAAAGGCATTACAGTGGCTTTCAAAGCAATAAAAGGGCAAACTATATTAAATGGCATTCAATTACGAAAAATTCGTTGATGACTTTTTTCCTTACCATGGATTGTGGCCAGTACCACAGTCTGCTATTGATGCTAATGTTAGCGGCCATATTAATCAAAACCAGGGATACAATGGTTCAGCAGGTAATGTGCCTGCATTGGAAACACTTCCGGATAATGGATTTATTTTGAAGCAAAGTTTAAAATACTTTTTTATCGAAAATAGGAATTCGAATTAATTGTTTGTTTACTGGTGCTGCAGAGGTGACACCTTTTTAAAAAGGTGTCACCTCTTTACCCTGATAATCACGTAGAGCATTGGCTGAATGTTTTTCTGATGGTTTCATATCAGCATGGTTCTGATGAATTTAAACACCTTATAACAATAAGCAATTACAAAAACTGGAAGAACTTTGAGTTGTGGATTAAAGGAATATCCTTCTCCAGAATCATGGCGATAATGTTTCTTTCAGAAGGATTAAAATGAAAAAATTGAAATAATTTATCTGGGCGGTCTCCGTCTGACCAATTATTTCTTTTTAAAATAGAATTCGTGAAATTCGTGGCAAAAAAACCTCATCCCTCTCGATGGATTATCGGGAACCAGAAGGAGAAGGACAAGTTTTTTTAGAAATCCGTGTAATAATTGGCTCTCTTCTTTTATAATATTTAAAATTTTAATTATGGCTTCCAGAAGAAATTTTCTCAGAAACACAGCAATCGGCCTTACAGCCGCGACATTAACGCCTTTAGTTAATAAAGGTGAATCATTTCATTTTAATGAGTTTGAACATTCAAAAGACCTTCCTTTAGGAATAGCGGATTGGACTTTTGTAAATTTTGATATTCCTCAATCAATACAAATGATGCAGCGGCTCGGTATTCATCACATGACTATCAAAAATTTTCATCTGCCTTATGATAGTACCAAAGAAAAAATTGATGAAGTGCTGAAGAAATATAAAGACGGTGGTATCAGTATTTATGGCGTTGGCGTTATCTACATGAAAACCAAAGAGGCAGTGGACCAGGCGTTTGAATACGCTAAAAATGCAGGTGTCTCGCTTATTATTGGGGTACCTGAACATGATCAGATTGATTATGTACAACAAAAAGTAAAATCCTATAATATAAAATTTGCCATTCACAATCATGGCCCCGAAGATAAATTGTATCCAAGTCCTGAAGTTGCTTATAATTTAATTAAAGACAAAGATGCCCGTATGGGGCTTTGTCTTGATATTGGCCACGCAGAGCGCGCCGGAGTGGATCTACCAAAAGCCGTTTTGAAATATAACCAGCGAATATTGGACTTGCATATTAAAGATGTAACAAAGGCAGCACAAGATGGGAAAGCTATAGAAGCAGGAAGAGGTATTATTGATTTCCCTGCATTGGTAAGAGCGCTGCGCAAAATAAAATACCCCGGTCATTGCGGTATTGAATATGAAAAAGTTATGAAAGATCCATTACCGGGAATCGCCGAATCGCTAGGGTATTTTAAAGGTGTAAAAGACGGAGTAGCTTAGAATAGCTCAACGCTTAATGCTTAATGCTGAAAGCTCAAGGTCTAACGAAGCTCAAGTCATAAAATTTTTCCGATTTTCGGTTGACATTTATACAACCAAAATTCAATCAAATCTTTTTAAAATCCACATGAAAAAGTATCAATTCAAACCGCACTTTTCTTTTCTTTTAGCATTCGTATCAGCGCTATTAATTTTAGGCACGGGATGCAATTCAGGAAATAATTCTAAAAATGAAAAACTGTCGAAAGAAGAACTTAGAAAAAAATTAGACAAAACAGAATCCCCGGTAATCAAGGCTTCGGAAACCTTAAAGCATTTTGTGCTGGAAAAAAATTTCAATATCCAATTAGCCGCTTCTGAACCAATGATAAGCGCTCCAGTGGCGGCCAGCTTCGATAAGCAAGGAAGGCTGTGGGCCGTAGAAATGAATGCTTACATGCCTGATACTTCGGGTAATGGCGAGCAGGAACCCATTGGCAAAATAGTAATTCTGGAAGATAAAAATCATGATGGCGTATTTGATAGCCGCACTGTATTTATGGATTCACTGGTGATGCCGCGTGCGCTTTGTTTATTTGATGATGGCATCCTGGTAGCGGAACCGCCGAAATTGTGGTTTGTAGAAAAGAATGGTGATAAGGCGGGGCAAAAATTTTTGGTGGATAGTAATTATGCGAAAGGTGGTAATCCCGAGCATCAACCCAATGGTTTATTGCGCGGACTGGATAACTGGATATACAATGCAAAATCGGCTAACCGTTACCGTAGAATTGGTAAAAATAAATGGCTGAAAGAGCACACGCATTTTCGCGGACAGTGGGGTATTTCGCAGGATGAATTTGGAAGGCTTTATTACAACACCAATTCTTTTAATTTACTCGGCGATTATTTTTCGCCATCGTTGGGTGCGGAAAATCCACATCAGCAAAGGGTAGCCGGTTACATCGAAGGAATTGTCTCTGATAACAGCGTATTTCCCATACACCCTACGCCGGGCGTAAATCGTGGTTACATGAAAGGCATACTGGATGATAGTCTCAGGCTTGTTGACTTTACAGCGGCTTGCGGACCGGTTCTTTTTAACAGTGATGCCTTTGGGAAAGATTATTATGATAATGTATTTGTGGCCGAGCCAGCCGGAAATTTAATCAAGCGCGATGTGCTCACTTTTCATGCAGATTCTACAACAGGGAAGGAAGCTTATCATGATAAAGAATTTTTGGCAAGTAATGACGAACGGTTTAGACCGGTAAATTTATATGTGGGTCCTGATGGAGCGTTGTATGTAATCGATATGTATCACGGTATTATTCAACACAAAACTTATCTAACTCCATATCTCGCCGGTGAAGCCATGGATAGAGGGTTAGAAACACCGCTTAACTGTGGACGTATTTATAGAGTGACGCGTGAAGGATCTACTTTATCAACACCTGTATTTAATGAAAATACTGATTCGGTGTTATCTTATCTCAATAGCTCCAATCAATGGTTAAGAGAAACGGCGCATAATTATATTTTTGATAAACAGATCACAAGTCTAAGTTCCGCGCTTCACAAGATGCTGAAAACCGATAATAATGAAATTGGGAAAATAAACGCTATGTGGGTTTTGGAAGGGCTGCACGAATTACATAACAGTGACCTGGAAGAAATATGGGCCAGTTCGTCACCAACAATGAAGCAACAGATATTAACTGCTGCTATCGCAATTATGCACAACAAGCAAGACGCGGATTTTTGGCTACATAAATACAAAGCGATGATGGATGAAAACAATCCCGGTGCTGGTCCTTATCTTGCTTATGTCGGAGCTGCGGCAGAAAAGTATTCTTCATCAGCAAGCGACTTATTGATCAACATTATAAAAAAATACCCGAATAATCCTTACGTAGCCGATGCTGTTATCAGCGGCCTTGAAAATAAAGAAACACCTTTCTTAGCGCTTTATATGAAAGATGTAAAAGATACGTCAGATTTTTTTGCAACACGTTTAAAGAAGGTTATCAGGAATGCCGAGAAACAAAGACTTGCTGCAATTGCTAATAAAAAAATGGATAAAGATTTACTGGCCGGCAGG
>JBDTJV010000542.1:0-4248 GCA_039935675.1 Ginsengibacter sp.
GGAATGAATGCGATGCTTCCCGTAAGTTTACCATAATAAATTCTAAACCACTTTCCGATCTTCATTTTCATCAAACGTTTTTGTTATTCGTCTTTTTACTCCCTGAATATTGATCAACAAATTAAGGCTATTAAATGCGCAAAAAAGTTATTTTGTTTAAAGCTATAACTAATGCTGATTGCCACGGTTTGGAAAAAAAATCTGGCCCGGTTGTTTATATTATATAAATTTAGCCTGGCCTTTTATTAATGCCTCATCAGCATTTTCAATTGTAAGAATTGAAATATTGAATACCTCTAAGGCAACTTTGTAATAAGAATTTAAGAGCGTGCCTCCTAACAATACTACATGCTTCTTTTTCTTTTTCTTAATATCTTTTAATTCATTTCCAATTAACAATCCACTTAAGAAATAAAAATTTTCTTGCCGGGAATACTTATTGAAAAGGATATTGGTACGCACTAAAAAGCAGTGATGAAGCATATTTGTGGTTAAGCTTCCCTTAACTCCCGCTTCAAATGCTGACTTGTTACTTCCTTCTTCAAACTGACCACCGGGGTCTATTGATGATGATAAAATACTTTCATTGGAAAGAAGGCCAAAGAACTCGCCGGTCATAAATGTTTTAAAACCTGTTACTCTACTTTTTTCTACAATAACATGTTTGGGATGAGTGCCTGGTAATATAAACAACTGTTCTTTTTTATTGTGAATCGAATCGCAACCGATCAGTTTAGTTTCTTCTCCGCGCATTACATCGTTAGTAGTTTTTACACCAGAAATAATAATTATTTTATGGGGGAAGGTGTTGTTTGGTTCAATAATACTTTTTTTTATATCTGACCCATCAGTTAAAAAAGGAACTTTTTTATAAGGCAGGTTCACCATGCCAATAGTGGATGAAGCCATTCCGGAAATAACGAGTGGAACTTTTTCTAAAGATCTATTTACTTTATTTTCTAAGATTTTTAGGTGCGTCTTAATTATGTGCTGATAGAAGGCGATTCGTTCGGATTCGGGCTTATTAGATTTCAGCCATAATTTATAGATTGCGGCGCAGCCATTATCATTGCTTTCGGCAGCCATTATTTTGAGAGATGCAGCTTCGACAAGCCGGAGCCTGAAAGTGGAAGTGCCCCAGTCACAACTTAAAAATTCTTTCATCATTTATTCTTTAATAATTGATGTTATAATTGCTGAATGTTCAATTCGTTCGATTTTACCCACTAAGAAAATATAAGAACAGGCACCAAGGAATGCCATGCTACCAATAAAGATTAATGCCGGAGAAAAATTGCCTCCTGAAACAAGGAAACCTATTACTATAGGCACAACCACTGCAGCTAAACCTCCAATAAAATTAAATACACCACCAGTTAGACCTATCAAATGCTTAGGAGCAAGGGTAGAGACAAATACCCAGGTAATCGAAGCAAGTCCATTGCCAAAAAAGGCTATCGCCATAAATAGTATTATTAAGGCAGGGCTACTTACATAATTTGCCCCAATAATGGAAATAGAAAGAATTAGCCCGGTAATGATGGGTAGTTTACGTGCTAGTTCAATTTTGAAGCCTTTTTTAATTAAAAAATCCGAAAGAAAGCCAGAAAATATTACTCCACAGAATGCAGCTATAAATGGTAAAGAAGCTAAAAATCCTGATTTCATAAAATTGATGTGGCGATAGTCTATTAAATATTTCGGGAACCATGTAAGAAAGAACCATAAAGTAGAACCAACTGCAAACTGTCCTATATATATTCCCCAAAGTTTTCGCTGTGATAAAACCTGCTTTAAATCATCCCATTTAAGGCGGTTACTTTTCTTCTGCTTTAATTCTACGTCTATTAAGCCACCACCGGTTTCAATCTTTTTCAATTCAGCAGCATTAACTTTAGGATGTTCTTTGGGGTCACGATAGAGCTTATACCAAATAATTCCCCAGATAATCCCTGCAATTCCGGTGACAATGAATAAACTTCGCCAACCCAGGTAAAACTGGATAGCTGTCAAAATGGGCGTTAAAAATGCAAGACCTAAAAATTGGCCTGAGGTATAAACTCCAATAGCTGAGGCCCTCTCATTATCAGGGAACCAACTGGTTACAACCTGGTTATTCGTTGGGAAAGCGGGAGCTTCAAAAATTCCGGTAGCGAGCCGAAGACTGAATAAGCTTATAAATCCTTTGGTAACACTCTGAAATAAAGTTACTAACGACCATGAGATCAAGCTGAAAGCATAAAGTAAACGCGGACCAAATTTATCAATCATCATTCCTCCGGGAATTTGAAATGCTACATACGTCCAGCCAAAAGCAGAAAGAATTAAACCTGTTTCTATTGTTGAAAATTTAAATTCTTTGCCAATTGCAGAAATGGCCACAGAAATATTGCTCCTGTCCATGTAATTGATAACAACATTTACAAAAATAAGCGCCAGCATATAGTAGCGGACTTTAGTCGGCTTATTGCGAAGATTCATACTTGATTTTTGTTTAATTCTACCATTCAGCAATACTTCCATCTTCATGACGCCATATCGGATTTCTCCAGTTGTGGCCGACTTCCGCCATTTTTCTTACGTGTTCTTCATTAATTTCAATTCCTAATCCTGGTTTTTCAGGAATAGCTACATATCCTCCTTCATATTTGAATACAGCTTTATCAACCAGGTAATCTAATAAATCGCTTCCCTGGTTATAATGAATTCCTAAACTCTGTTCCTGGATAAATACATTATGACATGTGGCGTCAACCTGTAAGCAGGCTGCAAGAGCTATTGGCCCAAGAGGACAATGAGGAGCAGCCGCTACATCAAAGGCTTCAGCCATTGAAATAATCTTTTTACACTCTGTAATTCCACCTGCGTGCGACAGATCTGGTTGAATAATGTCAACATAGCCATCCTTAAGCAAATTTTTAAACTGCCATCTGGAGAACATTCTTTCCCCTGTGGCAATAGGGATAGAAACATAATTTGCAATTTCCCGCAGCGCTTCATTATTTTCAGGTAAAACCGGTTCTTCAATAAACATCGGTCTGTAAGCCTCCAGCTCTTTTGCCAGAATTTTAGCCATTGGTTTATGTACCCTTCCATGAAAATCAATTCCGATTCCAATATCAGGACCTACAGCTTCCCTTACCGCTGCTCTTCTTTTTACGGCCTGGTCAATTTTATCATAAGAATCCACATACTGCAGCTCTTCCGTTGCGTTCATTTTTACGGCCAGGAATCCCTGCTCAGTCATTTTCTTTGCCGCTTGCCCTACTTCATGAGGTCGATCTCCGCCAATCCATGAATATACTTTAATCTTATCCCTCGCTTTTCCTCCCAGGAGCTGATGTACTGGTGCGTTATAAAACTTACCTTTTATATCCCATAGCGCCTGGTCAATTCCGGCAATCGCACTCATCAGGATTGGGCCGCCTCTATAAAATCCTGAGCGGTACATCCTGTTCCAGTGATCTTCAATAGTCATTGGATCTTTCCCGATAAGGTATTCCATTAGCTCCGATACAGCAGTTTTTACTGTAGCTGCTTTACCTTCTATTACGGGCTCTCCCCATCCCACAATACCCTCATCTGTTTGAATCTTTAGAAACAACCATCTTGGAGGTACCTGGAATAACTCGTAATTTTTAATTTTCATGATTGTTTTAATTTCAGGAAGTTGGCTTAATTGAATTTAAGAATTCGAAACAGCATCTACATACAGTTTGGCTTTTTTCGTTAGGGCTATAAAAGATTCATCTGTAATCTCCATTTTAGAATCAACCAACGCGCTTCCTAAGCCAAAGCCAACAGCTCCTGCTTTTTGAAAATCCCTGATATTATCAAGGTTTATACCACCGGTAGGAAGAAGCGGAATCTGTGGAAGTGGTCCCGATATCGCTTTTAAATAGGACGGCGAAGTTGCCGGGAAAACTTTGATAATATCACCGCCATTAGAATAGGCGGATAAAATTTCCGTAGGTGTATACGCCCCCGGAATACAGACCACGCCATAACGCTTGGCCATTCTTATAGTTTTAATATTTAGCGTGGGAGAAAGGATAAATTTTGCTCCAGATAATATGGCAAGGCGCGCAGTTTCAGGATCAAGCACTGTGCCTGCACCAATTATCATTTCATCCCCGAACTTTTCTGCTATTTCTTCAATTGCCTCCAATGGTTTCATCGAATTCATCGTAATTTCCATAATACGAATTCCGCCGGCATATAAAGATTCTGAAATTTTAATAATGTCCT
>JBDTJV010000543.1:0-7555 GCA_039935675.1 Ginsengibacter sp.
AATATGTGGTCTGTAACAAAAGAACCGGTAGCACAAGTATATACCCGGCTAAAAAAGTACATTCATCATACGCATATAAAAGACCTCGTCTTCAACAATGGCAAAGAGGAATATGTTTTGTTGGGCAAAGGAACCACGCCCATTTTTGAAGCAATTGATATCCTGGCAAAAGATAGATTCAAAGGTTACTTTAGTTTTGAGTGGGAAAAATTATGGCATCCTGAAATTGCAGCGCCGGAAGTAGCGCTTGCCAATTATCCAAAAGCGATGAAAGAACATTTTAAGCAGAAATCCTGAGCTGAGCCGAGTCTCCCGCAGAGGGTCCGACTGTGACAGGAGCCGCCCTCCTGTGAAACGGTAACCGGGTGCGTCGTGAAGAAACGAACAAGGGAATCTTTGCGCGAAAAAGGGAGAGTCATGGTTGGTTTTGCATAATCATTTTCTTGATTAATGAAATTTGTCCTAAATGATAATAACTGTGTTCGATAACACCTTCAATATTTCGTAAATAACTTCCATACTTTTCGTCCACAAAGGGTTGGTCAAAAATGTAGTCATCCATCTGTTCTACTTTGTCCGCAAACTTTTTAGAATTGGTGAGAAAGTCTGTAACTAATTTTTCCCAATCGGCTTCTGATTTAATTTCGGGAACGCCAAAGCTGTATTTGTCACTGATTTCAAGTCTTCCATTTTCAAAAGCGTTTAGCAGACCTGCTAAATAGTAGTTTATATGATAGGTTAAAGCAGCAATAGTATTTAAGTTAAAGATTTTTTGAGTCGCCTGTTCCCGATTTACACTCAATATCTGTTCTTTAAAATTTGTATTAGCAATCCATCGTCCGTCAAGAAATACTTCTCGAAGTCGGTTTGCAATGGTGAGATTTCTTGTCATAGTCTTTGTAAACTTAAAGCGTTTTGATGGTGAAGGTTTCGGTTAGCTTGCAGTTTTCATTTATATTTATGAATAAGTCGCAAGTACCCATTTTATAACACGCTCATTTCCAATAATCATTCCCTTCGTTTTTTTTTATTGCTGGTTGCGCCAGCCAATCCGAATGTTTTTGGACTGCCAATCTAAAGTAATTGATTTGTTGAACTCATCAAAGACATTTGAAATATTTGGATTTTTTATAATTTCTATCTTTTTAAAAAAACGACCGTTTTCTTAAAAAGTAAAATCACCAATTCCAAAGCTGCGAACTTTAGAATTATCTTGCCTCTTTTCTTTAGAATTATTTTGCCAAATTGTAAAGACTAACTCCAAGGAATACACACAATTCACGAGGGGCATTCTTGTTTACTGGCTCCTCACCGCTTGGATAAGGAGCATATTGGACTGATCGGCGATTATCTTTGGAAACAAAAACAATCAACCCCCATAAAGGGAAATATAGACCGTTTAGCCTCTTTGAAAAAGTATAATTTGAACTCGACACACAGCGCGTAAAACAAATTAATGTGTACTCACCTTCGACTTATTGAACTCTCCGGGCTTTCGTTGTTTAATAGGGTCCCTTAACGTGCTAACTTTTCCGTTTCGTGAGGCGACCCCTATTAACCATTAATTTTTTCTCGAGATGGCTTCTGCCAATGACCTAAAAGAGAGATTAGATGCTAATCTATTCCTTTACGAGTTTAAATTAAAAAATCATTAGGCTTTTTATCGTTCTACAAACTTAACAAGCTAATAAATTCTTCTTTCTTCCTTCGCGAAACATCAATCAGGTCACCATTATCCATCAACACCTGGCCGCCCACTCCGCGACGGTATTTTTTAATATAATTCAAATTGATAAGATGGCTGTTATGCACCCTGAAAAAATGATAAGGCGTTAAGATATCTTCAAAATCTTTCAATAGTTTGGTAACAAGTATTGACTTGCCATCAATAAAAAAAATGCGGGAATAACTGTAACTTGATTCAATTCTTAAGATATTTTTTATTACTACAAATTCAAAACCATCGCTAACCGGCACCGCGATTTTGCTTTCCTGGTTTTTAGCGCTATTCATAGAGTCTTTTAAAATATTTAGGCGTTCCTGCGTATGCATTGCCTTTCGTAGCGCAAGCCGGTTCACCGCGTTCTCAAGTTCTTCAATTGCTACCGGCTTTACGAGATAATCAAAAGCGCTGATATGCATAGCCTCAATTGCATAGTGATTATAGGCAGTAGTAAAAATAATTTCTGCGTCATAATCACCCAATTCTTCCAGCATTCTGAAGCCACTCATCTTCGGCATTTCTATATCGAGGAATAATACATCTGGCTTTAAATTCCTGATGAGTGAAATAGCTTCTTCGGGGTTTTGAGTAGCGGAAACGACGGTGACAGATTTACAAAATTCCTCCAGCTTTTGTTTCAGGTTTTGCAGGCTGGTCATCTCATCGTCTATCAATATCGCTCTTATATTTTTAGATGTCATTTTAAATTGTTTTTATTTTTAAGGTAACCCGTGTTCCGCACGGATGCTCATTTTCGTCAAATAAATCTTCAATAGTCAACATGCTTTTTGCCTGGCGTTGTTCATTAAAAATGCTGATTCGTTGTTCCGTTATCTGCATCCCGAGGCTATTGTGATTGGGTTTGTTCAATACATTATAAGCAGCGGATTTTTTACGGCCAACGCCATTATCTTCAATAGTGTAAATGAGATACTCCCCTCTAAGTATGGCTGATATTTTTAATTGAAGGCCCTTTTTATCACTGTATGCAAACCCGTGAAGAATGGCATTTTCAACAAATGGTTGGATGAGTAAAGGAGGTACACGATAATCCGAATCAACTAATGCCTGGTCAATATCGGTAACATAACAAAAGTTGTGATTAAATCTTAATAGTTCCAGGTCCACATAAAGTTGTATCGTTTGCATATCATCGGCAAAGGGAACCAAATCCTTCATGCTGTTCGATAAGATGATTCTTATTAGGCTTGCAAATTTATTGAGATAAACGCTTGCGTTCCTTTTCTCGTTTTGTAAAATAAAATACTCAATCCCATTTAAACTATTGAAAATAAAATGCGGGTTCATCTGCGAGCGAAATACCTGCATTTGTAATTCGGCTTTTGTTTTTTGACTTTGTATTTTCAGTCTCCTGTTGCGCTGATAAAAAGAAATTCCTATTGCGGTGAGTAAAAAAATAAATCCGATAAGGTAAAGTATATTCCATTGTTTACTGTTCTTTAACTGGAGATTTTTAATATCATTATCCTTTTGTAATAGTGCGATGCGTTCCTCCTTCTGCTGTGTTTTATACATCGCTTCAAAATCTGCCAGTCTGGATTTTGTTTCATCACTGGTGAGCGAATCTTTATGTTGCAAGTATTCCAGATGATATCGGTAGGCTTCAGGGAAATTTTTAAGTTTTGCGTTTACTTCCGCAAGTTCCTGCAACACCAGTACCATAGAAATCTCCTGGCCACTTTCTTTGGCTACTGAAAGTGCGTGCAGCAGTGTATCGCGTGCACTCGTCCATTGGTGCAGTCCAGTATCAATGCCGGCCAAAGAGATCAAATATTTTACAAGCCCTGGCCGGTCCGTTGTTTTATCCAACCAAGGTTTTAAAACAAAAAGCGCCTTTTTTGCTTCATCATATTTTTTTTCGGCGCACAAAATATCAACATCATTAAATTGATTGCGGACATGTTCCTGTACCAGGTTGTGTGTAAGTTGGGCAACAGAATCAGACATTTTATTAAAATAAATTGCTGAATCCAGTCGATTAAGATTTGTATAGTATGTCGCTAAATTAGCTGCCGTTCCCATAAATGGCATGTTATTTCCCACAAGATATCCTAAAGCTTCGCGTGCATATCTCACCGCGTTGATATCATCATCCGATTCATCATATAGTTCTGCCAGATTGGCCATCGCAAGGCCTACACCATTTGGGTGACCCGCCTTACGTAAGCCTTCAATGGAATTTTCGTATAGTGTAATAGCCGTTCGGAACATACCATAATATTGATACACTCCTGCCATCATAGGTGAAATTCCGTATCGTCGCGGATTGGTGAGGGCCATCGTATCTATCCTTTCATGCAACGAATCGAGGTAAGCAAACACCGAATCTTTTTTTGTAGCCTGAACATAACGCTCCATAATTTCCCTCACAGAAATGAGGTTGTAATAACTTAGTTTGTCCGGAAAAAATGGTATCACCTTTTTGTAATAAAATATCGCGCTGTCGGGTTTGCCAAAGTGATATGCGAATGCCTTACCTATATCAAAATAAAAAATTCCTTTCATCGTATCCAGATCGTTCTTTTCCGCGAGGGCCAGACCTTCCTTCGCCATGTCGTAAATCAAATTAAGCTGTCCGCTATTAAGTGAATCACTGATTCCATCCTTTAAAAACCGCATGCGGGCACTATCTGTATTGAGGCTATAATATGAAGATGGAAATGGCGCCCATGGCTCATTTTTTTGACCAATCGCAATGATTGGGATTAAGCCAACGAAAACGAGGCGATATAAGATAATATTTAATAAGGCAATTTTCAATTCAATGAATTGCTACATAAATTTATGAATATTCCGCACAATAAATTTCTTGAGAATTTTTGCATTTATATCTTATGATTATCGTCATTGCGAAGCGCATCCATAAACATAAATTCTATCAGGCTATTTTTGCGCTGAAGCAATCTTTTGAATTATAAGTTGGTGCTTCTTTCTTAAAAAAATCACCCAATTTCATTACTGGTAGATTGCCGCATCGCCATTAGTAACTATGAAGACAATAAACATTATCCGGCTCTTCGAAATTACGATAGAGAGTAGCTACAATTTCACAAATTCGACCCTTCTGTTTTGTGCCCTCCCTGCTGACGTTTTATTATCTGCCACCGGATCAGCAGCGCCTTCGCCATCCGTTTCCATCCTGGAAGCATTAATGTTGAATTCCGATGCTAAAAATGATTCCACCGCTTCCGCGCGTTTTTTTGAAAGCGCCAGATTCAAGGAAGCATCACCATCCCCGTCGGTGTGGCCGATAATTGTTACACGCACATTTGCATTTTCTTGAAGTACGTCTGCAATGTCTTTTAATGTGCCATAAGATTCCGGCTTGATATTGGCAGAATTCACATCAAACAAAATCCCCGTTGTAGAAAATTTTCCTTCGCTTATTAATTTGTTTCGTGTGTCAGGCGCCCCGACAGCCAGTTTGATATTACTAATAAGAAATTTATCATTTCCTGTGAAGTCGCTCCATATTTGGTACATCATCGTACTATAAGTTTCACCTGCAGCAAATGCCTTCGGCAGATCGAATACTTTATTTTGATCCAGGTAAACTCTAAAGCGTTCTTTTTGCCGCCATATTGAAACCTTTATTTTAAAATTACCATTATTCTGAAACTGTATCTGGTTGTCCATGACCTTTTCTCCATCCTGGGAAATATAAATAGTAGAAATGCCTCCTTTATCGCGGGGCAGCGGTTGTATGCCGAGGTTTACGCCCGACCTTTTGTTGTAATTAAATTCCGCATTCAAAACCTGCTTGCCGTCTTTGCCATTTCCTGTTGATAAAAAAAGCAATTGCAAAAAAGGTAGATAATTGGAACTGGAGTAAATGAAGTCATATTCAAGCGTAAAATTATCCGGAAGATTATTGATGAATTCGGGCAGAAACAATCCCTTTTTATTAATCATCAGCCAATTGCCGGTATGGCCTGAGGCAGTCACAATTTCACCACTCGAATTGGTGTTCCATTTAAGGGGGAACTCGCCAATGGCGCCCTGTGAAAAATCTTCATACGCCAATACCTTTTCTCCAGGAACAAAATCACATTTGCTATAGGTTTGTAAAGAAGCTTCTGACGAATTGTTCACCGTCACACTATTTGCTGTGGCAGTGCCTGATGCAGTACTACTAGCAGAATTATTGGTGGCTGCAACCGGTGCCTGAGTTGTTTTGTCTTTCTTATTTTTCTTTTTCTTGCTAAAGATGGCATTCAATACCTTATCAGTTGCTTTATTGGCCGCATCCTCTGTAGCAATAGTGGCTCCTTCTTTTACTCCTTGACCTGCCTGTTGCTTCAGTATATCACTTGTTGACTGTGCCATTGCATTGTTTAATAATGCAACCGAGGCTACTAATACAATGAATGTTTTCATAAAAAAATATTTTGGTTGAAAAATCTTTTTAGGATGAATCTTATTTCATTTCGCATAATTTATTTTTTCAAAGGGAAGTTGGGTGCATTCGTCATAGCATAATTTGAAGGAGTTGTAAATGTTGAGGAGGCAAGAGTCTCCTTCTCATATCCTGTGAGCGTACAGGTTGTTGTTGTAGCAGTTGTTTCCTGCCATTTTATCACCACGCCATCAGCGCCTGCACCCGCTAATTTTTTATACAACTCCATTCCACCAAAAAAATAGAGATAGTTGCCCACATACCAAACATTACAACTACCCAGGTCTTTGGTTATCCAGATGTCAAAACGAGCCGGTGGAAGCTTTTTTAGGTTTGCATAACTTTTGGTTATTAAGAAATGCGTACAATTAAACTGGCCTATTTTTTCCTGCCCAAGATTTTCAAAATTGAATATCGTATGGGCCTGGTCATTCATCATCTGAGCCTGTTTTTCCTTATCGCTGATAGAATAAACGATTCCCCTCTTATACATTTCCTGCAAATGTGTTTCCGTTCCTTTGCCTATATCAACCAGAAGCGTATTCTGTTGTGTAACATCTTTTTTGGTGAAAGATGTATCTTTTGCTTCTATCCTAATCATGGAACCTGATTCATAAATAGTAGTGAGTACTTTGCCCTTTGTTCCAAACCATTTATCAACGTAGCCATTTTCATAATGAAGAACGCCAATGAATTGCGCTGGCACTTTCTGAAAAGCAAGAGCTGATATAAAAAGAAATATTATTTTTTTCATGAAATTAATTTTTTATAAGAATTAATTTTTTGTCAAAAAACTTCGTTTACTGTTTCACTACTTTTATCACACGCAATGCTAAAGTAAGCTACAATGTTACCTGAGAAATTTGCCAGTCTATATCTGGCAGATTTGGCTTTATACCTGGTCGAAAAAATGGAAAAATCGGAAATTGCAAAATGAATAAAATTCATTATTGAATAGCAATTTCAATCTTGGCATTAAATCAAAAAATAAACAGATTTTCAATTGCATCTATAAAAAAACCGCCCGACATTCAAGTGGGCAGTTTTATATTTTGATATTCCCTGAGTTATAAATAATAGATTGAGTGATTTTTTTTTAATTATTTCACCACTATCAGTTTTTGTGTGAACATTTTACCTGCAACTTGCAGCGTGCAAAAATAAGTGCCTGCAGAAAAAGAACTTACATCTATTGTTACAGATGATTGTTTAGTATCAAGAAGGATTTGTCTTTGTTTTTTCCCATTAATATCAAATATTTTTAAAACACTATTTTTAGCTGCCACTCCATTAAAATAAATAACGCACCTGTTTATTGCGGGATTTGGAAAAATATGTAAAGAAGTTGAAAGCGATTGATGGATATCGATAATACTGGAATAAGTAACTTTTCCATCTTTGTCAGTTTCTTTTAA
>JBDTJV010000544.1:0-4964 GCA_039935675.1 Ginsengibacter sp.
GCTGCTCCAACAAAATAAGTCCAGAATATTGGTGCTCCCAGCCATTTTGGGACCATGGTAGAAACAAAATCAGTAAATACAAAATGAGTACATCCAAACAATAAAATAAGAAGGGAGAAAAAAATTCGCCCCAGCGGAACAAGCTTTTCTAACCATAAAACAAAAAAGTTTTTTCTTTTAGAATTGGAATTATTCTCTGAATAGGAGCCTGCCATTACGAATGCACCGCCGCAATAGGCTAGTTCTTCACCTGCACCAAACCATACATCCAAACTGGAAATCTTATCATGACTAATGATCAGGATATAGGGCAGTTGGCAAATAATAATCAGTGCAAGAAATCCGAATCCTAAATACAGACAGATGTTTTTTGTATTGACAGGTTTAATTTTGATCAAACCGGAAATCACAGACCCGCAAAATATCAGAGCGATTCCTGTAAGAATTGGAAAAATAATAAATTTATGAGCCCATGCCGGATATGGAGATAAAATTTCCGGGCGAAAATCTTTGATAAGAATTTGATGTAATCCTACCGCAACGATGCCGATACCATACAATAAGTGTCCGATTTTAATTTTCTGTTTCATAAATATGCATTGTGCATTTCATACTTAGTTTTTCTTATTATAAAGGCTTCGGATTTTGCAGCCAGTGGACTCAAAGTCTGCAGGATAACTATTGGCTGAAAAAGAAAAGATGAAGGTAAATAGAAAAAGAGGATATTAGTTTGTTTACTGAAATACTGGTAGCCTTGAGGCCTGCTATTGATTGGTTGCCCGTTGCTATTCCTACTTCCACCAGCTTGACAAAGCTGTTAGCGGTAAGTTATTCCTATTTTAGATTACGTTTATAGATAAAAGGCTTGCCTCCAGTTGACTTGCACTCTCAAAATGTATTGCGTATAATCCAATTTCTTCAGCAGCTTTAATGTTGTTGATGTTGTCATCAATAAAAACCGATTGTTCTGGTTTAAGACGATACCTGTTAAGCAGCAAATAAAAAATTTCTTTATCCGGTTTAATTAATTTTTCTTCTCCGGAAACAACGATGCCATCAAATTCCTTGAAAAATGAAAACCTTTTGTATGCAAATGGGATGGTTTCAGTAGACCAGTTTGTCAAGCCGTATATTTTGTACGTGGCTTTTAATTTGTGCAATAAAGCTACCGTTTCAGGAATATCAGAGTTAAGCATTTTTTCCCATTTGTCATAAAAAAGTTGTATCAAAGAATGATATTCAGGGAATTTATTTTGTAACAAAAGGGTGCCTTCAGAAAGTGTTCTCCCTCTATCTTGTTCTAAATTCCATTCATCAGTACAAATGTTTTTCAGAAAATGCTCCATTTCACTATTTTCCTTGAAATGATCTTTGTATAGATATCTTGGATTCCAATCAACTAATACACCTCCAAAGTCAAAGATTATATTTTCGATTTTCATAACGGAATTTTAAACTGAAATTTATGAATATTTTCGACGGCTATGCCTATTGAAAAAACGAATGTTATTACATACCTTTTTGCTCATCCTGTTATTTTTCCAACGCGCAATAGTAACGGAAAACGAACTTCTATCGCCTGCTCCTTCTCCCAATATTGTTCGATTTCAATTTGTAATTTATCAACTGGATTGTGGCCATTTTCTTTTATGAAATGTTTGACCGCTGACCAGGTATTTAAATAACCAATCAATTGCTCCAAAGTCCAACGCAAGGTGTTTACAAAATTGGGTGTTTGGATTTCGTAAAATGGAAACGGAATCGTTTTATAATTTTCGTCAATATATTTTCGCTCTTTGTCCCAATATTTCCCAATTACCTTTTTGTAAAAGTTGGAAACGATGCTGTCTATTTGTTCGGAGATTTCTATTCTGCCGTATCCTACAACACAGATCAAGGCATTTTCTACCGCGGTGCGTCTGACCTCTGAATAAAACTTTTCAAAGTCAAACCAATGAATGGCCTGGGCTATAACAATTAAGTCAAAGAACTGGTCTTTGAAATTGGTTTTTTCAGCAGGTTGAACGGAATAGCTAATGTTGTCAATCTTCAAAGCATTATCTATTTGTGATTGGCTGATATCAGTTGCAAAAACATTTTCAAACATTTTAGATAATTCAAAAGCTACTTGCCCGTTTCCCGTTCCGCAATCCCATGCGTTTTTTTTATTTGGAACAATTGAATTTAGATAGGTAAAAAACTCAACCGGATATGCCGGTCTGTATTTTGCATACTTATCTGAATGTAAAGAAAAGTTGTCTTTCATAAATGCTGTGTTCAAGTCATAAGTGCAACAGTGCTACCTTCTAGTTGTGAAAATACTTCATTGGCAGATAAGTATTTAAATTTTCTTATCGGACGATTATTTATTTCCATTTCGACTCGCTGAACTTCTTGAAAGGTAACACAGTTAAAATCGGTTTTTTTAGGGAAGAACCTTCTTATTACACCATTTCTGTTTTCAATGGTACCTTTATCCTGAGAGGTGTAAGGCCTGGTAAAATACGTTTCTACATCTAGTTCTTTGGCTATCACTTCGTGCATGCAGAAGGCTGGATCATTATCGAAAGTGAATGTTTTTACAGGGAGTTTTTTCATTCGCTGTATGATTTTTTCTGCAATAACCTTCGGATCTTTTCCCTTTAGTTTGTCAATAGTGGTTTTTAAAGTAGCCCTGTCCACAGTAACCAACAGCGCTGATTTGTGTGCCTTTCCCATGATAAGATCTACCTCAAGGTCTCCAAACCTTTTTCGTTCATCAACTATTTTAGGCCTTTTTTCAATTGGTACTCTGTTGGGAATAAGGCCGCGTGAATCTTTGTAGTTTCCCCGTTTTCGATGGCGCCTTCGATGCTTCAGGTGTTTATAAAGATTCCTGAACTCTTTGTTTTTTCGCTTCTGGCTGTGTTTACAATCCCAGATGAATTTGTAAAGCGTTTCATAGCTGACGCCTTTAACTTGATTTTTTACCCATTGAGCAGCTACAAACTCCGGGCTATAACATTTGTTGATCATCCATTCTTTGGCCTGACGCTTCAGATCATCATTGAACAGGATTTGCTTGCGCTTTCCTTTATGCCTTTGCCTGGTTTTTTCATCGGCTCTTGTAGCGATATACTTATCGGCATTGATTCCGCTCCTGGGTATATTTCTTTTGAATTCCCTGCTAACGGTACTTTTATGTACGCCGATAATTTCAGCGACTTGTGTTTGATTGTTTCCGGCACTCTTTAGTGCTTCAATCTTGTACCTTTGCTCCAAGGTGAGCTGATTATATGTCTTTGTCATGTAGTAATAACAAAGGTAGTTTTTCGGCTCTTCCCGTTCGGGGCTGCGTTACGCTTCGGCTACGCCTTCGCTTCACTTCGCCCCGAACGGGAACATGCCCTGTTGCACTTATTAATTGAACTTAGGTTTTACTTTTTTTATTGGCAATGATCGTTTTGGTCGTAAGATGGCTCAAAGGATAAAATCATAGTATTTATTAAGAGAAAATAGAAATATGGAATATTTGTTGGTTTACTGCTTGCATAAATACTTACGCAAAGGATTTCGATTTATTATTTTTTAGATATCCTTTCTTTTTTTGAAATATCATTTGCGATTTTTTTAGCGTCTAATGATATCTCCCGGAATTGGCCATTGGGACTTATCCAATATCCGCAGAAATACAAACCATCTTCACCAAAAAATTTTTGTTGATCTACGCAATGATTTAAATCGTCGAACCGGCGTTTATCAACCTCAATTATTTCGGCATAGTCTCTATAATATCCAATGCTGGCAATAATAGTATCAAAATGTTCTTTCTTGCCATCTTTAAAAAGGACAGTCTCTCCATTGATTGATTCAATGTCATCATAAATTTTTATGTGGCCATTTCGTATATGCTTAATAGTTCCAATATCCAGCAATGGAATTTTTCCATCTTTGTGAATTTCTTCGAGTGGGCCATAAGGTAATTTTTTAAGGCCGAACTTTTTAAGATCGCCCACTAACCAATTCATCAACGGAGCGCTGATGGCATCAGCTATCCTTGGTGAAATGTTCCTCATTAATAGGCTCAATTCCAAAACCGGAATTCCTAATACATCGCGCGGAATTACATTTACAGGTGAGCGAACCGACATAGAAGGTTTAGCGCCATGTTCGTATAAATCGATGGCGATTTCACAAGCTGAATTACCAAATCCAACTACCATCACATTTTGTCCTTTAAATTCTTTTCCTGTTTTGTATTCGCAGCTATGAAGGATTTTTCCGGTAAATGTTTCTTTTCCTTTAAAGTTGATGAACCTGGGTTTCCCGTAGGCGCCGGTAGCCATAATCACATATTTTGATTGGAATTTTCCATTGATTGTTTCAGTAACCCAATAGTTGCTTTCCTTTTTTATGGAAAGGGCTTCAATATTAAAAACGGGATTTATATTAAATTCCTTTTTATAATCTTCTAAATAATCAATTACCTGTTGACGGCTTGGGTAACGTGGAATTTTTTTTTCAAACTTTTTGAAAGGTAAGTTTGATAATCTTTTGCTGGTATGTAAATGAAGTCGTTCATAATGGTTGCGCCACGGTGCAGCTACCTGGTCTTTCTTTTCAATAATAATATAGTCTATATTTTCTTTTAGCAAACACGTAGCACAAGCCAACCCTGAAATGCTTGCGCCAATTATAAGTGTATTTGATTGTTCCAAGCGAAAAGATTTTTTGTGAATTCAAATTACAAACTTCTTAAAAAAATTGCGACCGAGATTAATAGATATCTCATCTTTATCGATCGTTATTATTTAATTGATCACTAATTATTTTGAATTTCTCATTTATCAAATAGCCACTCCCAAACATCTCCTTCGTCTTTGTCCCATGCCATTCCTAAATATCTGAATCCATTTTTGGCAAGTATTCTAGTAGAATAATTCTCTTGAGGCAAAGTTCGGGCTGTTATTATTACATCAGGATCA
>JBDTJV010000545.1:0-2515 GCA_039935675.1 Ginsengibacter sp.
CACTTTTTCGAACTAACCTTTCGCGTTACTGGAAAATATTTAAAAAAATATTTGTGTAACTCAAAAGTTACATATACATTTGTGTAACCTAAAAGTTACACATTATGACAAAGAGCATTCAGCACACTTTTTTTTATGAGCATCCGCCAAAGGATGTTTGGGAGTATTTAACCACCGCCGAACTGATGTCGCAATGGTTAATGCTAAACGATTTTGAGCCAATACTGGGTTATGATTTTCAGTTTAAAACACGGCCACACCCTGACATGGATTTCGATGGTATCATTTATTGTAAAGTTTTAGAGATTGTTCCATACAAAAAACTTTCTTATTCGTGGAAGACTGGCCCCGGGGAAGGAAAGATTACGATTGATTCAATTGTTGAATGGTCATTAACCCCAAAAGACAATGGCACCGATCTCAAATTAGTGCATAATGGTTTTAAGGAAATTGCTGACTTTAATATGTATTCCTTAGTGGATGATGGATGGCTTAGAAACATCAAAAAAATTGATAACCTTTTAAATGTAAAAACTAATGGCACAGCCAACGCTTGATGCATTCCAGGTAATTGCTGACCCGAGCAGAAGGCAGATTTTACAACTGCTCTCAAAAAATAGTTTAACTATAAATGCCTTGGCTGAAAATTTTGATATGAGCAGACCAGCAGTTTCAAAACACATTAAGATTTTAGAATCGGCAGACTTTATTTCTATTGAAAATATCGGCAGAGAAAGGTATTGCCTTTTGAAGCAGGATGGCTTTAACAAGCTGCAGGAGTTCATCAACTATTTCGATAAGTTTTGGGAAGGCAAACTAAAAAAATTGGAAGCATTATTAAACAATAAAATCAACAAAAAATGACAAAGACAATAACCCAAAAGGTTGAATTTAATGATATAGCTGCATCTGAATTATATACTATGTTTTTAAACGAAAAACATCACTCAAATATCAGCGGTGGCGTACCCGCATACATATCGGAGAAAGAAGGAACAAAATGGTCTGTTAATAATGGACACATTTACGGAAAAATTTTGGAATTAGTAAAAGACAGGCTCATCGTCCTTTCATGGCGTAGTGTAAATTCAATTCCAGAAGATATAGACGAGATTGTAGTGCTGAACTTTATACAAAATGGTAAGGATGCATTCGTTGAGTTGACACATACCAACCTTCCTGAGCGACGATACAAAACAGTCTTGAAAAGTTGGGAGGAACGTTATTGGACTCCCTGGAAAATTTATTTATCAACGCTAAAATAAATAAAATGAAAACGTAAAATTACACTTGCAGTATTACTGCAAACACTTCAGCACACCAGGCATTTTAAAAATCAAAAACATGAAACAGGATGGCTTTAAAAGCTGCAAGAAAGCATCAGCTATTTCAATAAGTTTTGGAAAAGGCAGGCTTAAAAAATTAGAAACATTATTAAACAAAAAAATTGAAAACAATGGAACCACATGAAATAACAACCAATGAAGTAAAAACAAAAGCAGATTTCAGGGCGCAAACTGAAGCAAAGAAAATTCCAAAAGCAGTAGCTGATGGTATTGGCGGAATGATAGTTGCCGTTGCGGAAGTATCCGGAACGCCTGAACAGGCGTTCAATGCTCTTACTACAAACGAAGTAGAGAATTGGTGGAAATATCCTGGTTTGTATTACCAAAGAGACTGGCATGCAGACCTGCACCCTTGCGGCGCCTGGGATGTAACCGTTCAGTTAAAAAACGGCAATATGGTACGTGGCTTTGGTGAATTTTGCGAGGTTATCTTTCCTGATAAAGTTGTTATGACAAGAAGGTTTAGCGCACATCCCTTTCTTGGCGACAGGGAAACAACTATCACTTACAGGTTTCAGCCATCTGCTTACGGTACACTTATAACAGTTCGTGATGAAGGCTTTATAGGAAGATCGGAAGCTGCTTATGGCAATGCCGAAATATGGGAAAAAGTGTTAGGCTGGCTTGACGAATATCTCACCCAAAAAAACTCAAAAGCAAATTAAAAAAACCAATTATTAAACAATAAAATCAACAAAAAATGAAAACGGAAAATTATAATTGCAGTATTACTGCAAACACTTCGGCACACAAAGCATTCAAAGGTATTAGCCATGTAAATGAATGGTGGGCTAAAAACTTTGAAGGCAAGTCAGAAAAGCACAGCGATGTTTTTACAGTACATTTCGGTGAAACATTTGTAACTTTTAAAGTTGCCGAATCTATTCCTGATAAAAAAATTTCATGGCATGTAACAGACTGTTATTTGCATTGGCTTAAAGACAAAAAAGAATGGAACGATACTGATGTTGTGTTTGAAATTGTACCAGAGAATAATTCAACCAAAATAAATTTTACACACATCGGTCTGCAACCGCAGGTAGAATGTTATAATGACTGTGTGAAAGGTTGGGATCAATATGTAAAAGGAAGTTTGTTAGAACTTATAACTAAAGGTAAAGGACAACCCTCTTAAATCGCTGAGAATATCAATTTTATAAAAGCAATTA
>JBDTJV010000546.1:0-7341 GCA_039935675.1 Ginsengibacter sp.
ACTTTAAGCAAAGTAAGCTTTCCCAGATTCCTTCTCTTAGTCTTACAAACAGCGATGGATTAAATTATGGAAAATCAAAAAATCCTTCTACCGGAATTTTGGAAAACCAGAATTATTTTTCAGTTGGCTTAAACTTGCAATCAAGTGTAGAGATCTTCAATTGGTTTTCAAAGAAAAATACCATTCTTGCCAATCAATGGTCTGTAGAAGCTCAAAAAGCAGCCACCGACAAATTAAAGAATGACCTTGCATTGGAAGTTGCCAACGCTTATCTTCAAATATTACTAACCCGGGAACAGGAAAAAATAGCTGAAGTACAGGTAAAACAATCACGCACCCAGCTGGACCTGGTAAATAAACAAGTAGTCGCCGGCTCATTGGCCGAATTTAACGCCACAGAGTTGGAGTCACAGCTTGCAAACGATACAGCCAATTTTATATCAGCGCAGGGTAATTTTACTCAAGCTAAATATGCCTTAAAGGCGTATATGAATATCGATGTTGCTGATTCGTTTGAGATTGCAGAACCTTCCATGGATAAGATTCCTGTATTACCAATAGGAGAACTTCAACCGGAAGATGTTTACGTCTCTGCACTCAAAAGTCAGCCACAACAAAAATATAATCAGTACAACCTCAACGCTGCGGAAAAGAACAGTCTTGCAGCAAAAGGTGCGTTGTATCCCACGATCTCTGCTTTTGGAAGCTTGAGTTCCAATTACGGGTATTTTCGAACACCAAAATTTTTGCAGGTACTATCAGGTTATACGCCCAGTGGACTGGTAATTCCTGATAATGCAGGGGGATATATCCAGGTTCAACAACCCGTATTTACTAGCGGAGGAAAAAATGGATATATCACTTCGGAACCTTTTGGCTCGCAGTTCAATAATAATTTTGGACAGGCTTTAGGTCTTAGTATCTCAATACCCATATTTAATGGTTGGCAGGCAAAAGGGAATTACCAAAAATCACTTATAAATATAAAAAATCTTGATTATCAACAGGAACTGGATAACCAGACATTGAAACAAAACATATACCAGGCTTATAATGCGGCTGTGGTTGCCCTTCAAAAATTATCCTCTTCAGAAAAAGCGGTTGAGGCTGCTCAAAAAACCTATGATTTTACGCTGATAAGATACAATGTGGGAATGTTGGCTACCTTGGATCTAATCACCAATCAAAATAATCTATTCACTACAAAATTGCAATATGCGCTAAACCAGTTTGATTATGTATTCAAAATGAAAGTACTGGAATACTACAAAGGCAGTGGTTTACAATTTTAAAATAACGTAGAAAAAACAAAAGAATTCTATCAAATAAGAAATAATAAAAACATGAATAAAACGCTTAAATGGATAATAATTTGCCTGGTGGTTTTGATTGTCCTTCTTGTAGTATTAAAAGTTACCGGTGTATTGGGAAAAGATGAAGGCACTAATGTTACTGCAGAAAAAGTGGCCCGGCGTACGATCGTAGAAACCGTTAATGCGAGCGGAAAAGTGTATCCGGAGGTGGAAGTAAAATTAAGCCCGGATATTTCCGGAGAGATCGTAGAATTAGATGTAGCAGAAGGAGATAGTGTAAAAAAGGGGCAGGTGTTGGCCAAAATATACGGCGATATTTATAATACCCAAAGAGACCAGGCCGCAGCAATTGTGAATCAACAGGTAGCACAGATGGCAGATGCGCAGGCATCACTCGGTGCCCTGGAAGCGCAGTTGGACCAGGCAAAAAAAACCTTCGTAATGCAGAAGCAGTTGTACGACCAAAAAGTAATTTCAAGCAACGAATTCAATACTGCTGACGCGGCCTTAAAAACTGCGCAGGCAAACCTGAATGCTGCCAAACAAGGCGTAAATGCAAGCAAAGCCGGCGTTGAAAGTTCCCAGGCTGCTTTACAAAAAGCGGATAAAGATATTAGCCTTGCTACTTTAAGATCGCCAATGGACGGAATTGTTTCTTTATTAAGTGTAAAAAAAGGAGAACGTGTTGTGGGAAGTTCCATGATGGCCGGTACAGAAATGATGAGAATTGCTGACATGAGAAAAATGGAAGTCAGGGTAGATGTCGGAGAAAATGACGTGCCTAAGGTGCATCTTGGCGACAGTGCTACAATCGAAGTAGACGCTTATAATGATAGGAAATTTACCGGGATTGTTACTCAAATCGCCAGCAGCAGCAACGGTGCATCTACTCAAAGCGATTTGTCCAACACAAGCACAGATGTTACAAATTATAAAGTGTATATCCGGTTGAATCCTGACTCTTACAAAGATTTAATTACACCGAGTAAAAGATTCCCCTTCAGGCCAGGAATGAGTGCCAGTGCAGATATACAAACCAAAACCCACACGAATGTTTTATCTATCCCAATCAATGCCGTTACTACCCGGGAAAAAAATGATTCAACAGGAAACAAAAATGTGGCTGCGCAAAACAGTAACCAGAACGATATAGGAAATGATAATTCAGCCGATGATTTGGATGTGGTTGTTTTTATCGTCCAGGCAGATGGCACAGTAAAAAAACAAACGGTTTCTACAGATATACAGGATATTAATTACATCGAAATCACCAGCGGATTAAAAGAAGGAGACGAGGTGGTTACCGGCCCTTACGATGTAGTTTCAAAAACATTAAAAAATGGGGATAAAGTAAAAGTAGTTCCAAAAAGTAGCCTGTTTAATGTGAAAAAATAAGCACTTTAATGGGTCTGTCTTTTTTCATTTTCTAATTTATATGGCTTTTGATTTAGAAAAATAAGTTTGTAAAAATTTTATTAGTAAAATTTTTACAAACTTATTTTTTTGAAATTTAATGTCGCCTATCAAGCATCAGTCATGAAGAATTTTTTCTGTATGTATTTGCATTAATCTTAAAAGTCATATACAAAAATCACGTTTCTAATGTGATTTGGCTTGTCAAGCCTTAAAATAAGAATCTACCTTATTTGTTTATCCACCATTTTTCCACAGGTTATTCACATTATTTATAGTAAAAAATGAGTCACAGTCCATACTTGCCACTCCAATTGTGCATTTCAGCCAATGTGATAAAAAAAATTTAACTTGAAAGTGGGTGAAAAGTGGGAAAATGTGTTATTTTGTGGAGAATATGGAATTTTCCAAATTAAATAGGTAGGAATGAAAGGCTTTATAGGTGAATACGAGGCTACTTTAGACACAAAAGGCAGGTTTCTCCTGCCCGCAGGGTTTAAAAAACAATTACCGGAAAGCGGAGGAGAGAATTTTGTCATAAATCGTGGTTTTGAAAAGTGCCTAAGTTTATACACTATTGAAAGTTGGGAGCCCATATTTAATGAAGTAGGAAAATTAAGTGATTTTATTCGAAAGGATAGAGATTTCAAACGATATTTTTTAAATGGCGCTACCCAGGTTAATCCCGATACAGCAGGAAGGATTTTGTTGCCAAAAAATCTGATAGAATATGCAGGGCTCGAGAGGGATATCGTCTTGGTCTCAGTCATTGACAAAATTGAGATTTGGGATAAAATAAAATACCAGCAGTTCTTTGAAGCTTTTTCACCCGAGGCATTTAGTGATCTGGCAATGGAAGTATTGGGCACCGGCAAAACAACAAAATCTTAATTATGCAGGAGGCATATCATGTGCCGGTATTGCTGAAAGAAGTAATTGACGGCCTAAACATTATTCCATCCGGAATTTATGTGGATTGCACCTTTGGAGGAGGCGGCCATAGCAGAAAAATTTTGGAAAACTTAAGCGTGGAAGGAAAGTTAATTGTGTTTGACCAGGATGCTGACGCAAAACAGAATGTGCCACATGATGACCGCATCATTTTTGTACCTCACAACTTTCGCCATCTTCAACGTTTCCTGCGTTTTCATCACGTGAAGAAAGTGAATGGCATTCTCGCAGATCTTGGAGTTTCCAGTCACCAGTTCAATGCTGCGGAAAGAGGTTTTTCAACCCGGTTCGATGCGAAATTAGATATGCGCATGAATCAAACTGATGAAAAAACCGCCGTTGACGTGATCAGGAATTACCAGGAAGAAAGGTTGCATAAAATCTTCGAACAATTTGGAGAGGTAACAAATGCTAAAACTTTAGCAAAAAGAATTGTTGTTCAAAGAAATGTCCAATCCATCGTAACGATCAATGAATTTAAAAATGCCATTTATCCTGTGGTCAAAGGAAATCCGGACAAATATTTCGCACAGGTATTCCAGGCATTAAGAATAGAAGTTAATGACGAATTAAATGTGCTCAAGGAAATGCTGGAACAAAGTGCAGCCGTTTTAGAAACAGGAGGAAGAATAGCTGTAATCACTTTCCATTCGCTGGAAGACAGGCTGGTCAAAAATTTCTTCAAAAATGGAAATTTTGAAAATGAACAGGTTCATGATCTATTTGGAAATATTTCTAAAAAAGAATTAAAAGCGATCACTAAAAAACCCATAATTCCATCATCAGAAGAATTAAAAATTAATCCAAGGTCGAGAAGTTCAAAGTTGCGCATCGCAGAAAAAATTAGTGTTGAATAATAGTAACGTATTCGAATTAGTATAAAAAAAATGGCTGAAGAGATCAAAAAAGATGAAAAACAAAAAGTAAAAAGTCCTTTCAAAAGAAAGAACCAATGGATGTATAATCGCTTCATTGTAAAAAACATTCCGTTTTACTTTTTTATTTCTGCCATGGCACTTGTATATATCGCCAACGGTCATTATGCGGATAAGACGATGCGGAAGATAAATGAAACGGAAAAAAATCTGAAAGAAATGGAGTATGAATTTAAGACAGTAAAACAGGAAGTCATTTTTCGAAGCAAGGAAAGTGAATTAGCAAAAGCAGTTGAGCCGTTAGGCTTGAAACCCCTGATGGCTCCACCTTTACGGATCATAGATACTTTGAAAGAGAATTAGAATTTGGGATGTAGGATGTGGGATTTAGGGTTTGGGATTTGTGCTAGTAAACGAACAAATAATGGCATTTCTTATTTTGGTTTTATAGGATGAAGAGATTAAATAATAACAATACAGTAAACGAATAAATATTCAGGATTCTGATTTGGATTAATGGATTTGAATAAAATGAATTGAAAATAATAAACTAAAAAATAATCAAAACACAATTTAAAAAATTGGATATAAAAAAGGACATATTATGGCGTGTTCACCTGTGCTTTCTCTTCATGATATTGTTGGGAGTGGTAGTGTTGGGCCGCGCCATTTATATCCAGCGATTCCAGGGAGATTATTGGAAAAGCATGAGCAATAAACAACATTTAAAATATATGGATATAGATGCCGAGCGCGGAAGCATCTTTAGTGAAGATGGAAATATGCTCAGCACTTCTATTCCTGTTTTTGACATTTATATTGATTTTGGAGCAGATGGTCTTACAGAAAAAGATGGTAAAAGATTCTATAAAAACCTGGATTCACTGAGCATTTCACTCTCTTCTCTTTTTAAAGATGAAAGTGCGGCATCATACAAAAAATTACTATTGACAGGCTATAAAAAGCAATTGCGATTTTTTGCTCTCAAAAAGAAAATCTCTTTTGAACAATACGATGCGTTGCGCGATTTTCCCTTGGTCAGAGAAGGAAGGAATAAAAGCGGGTTTATTGTAGATGTAAGAGATAACAGGATCAATCCTTATGTTTTGTTAGCCAATCGCACGGTTGGGCTCTCACGTGGGGATACCAGCAAAAATGTAGGCATTGAAAGATCTTATGATTCTGTGCTGAAAGGCCAAACCGGTCAAAGATTGATGCGCTATATGGCGGGCACCTACGTACCGGTTGACGGCGCAGAAATAGAGCCACAAAATGGCAGTGACGTCATCACGACCATTGATACTTATATACAGGATGTAGCTGAAAATGCATTGCTCAAAATGATGGACCAAAACAGTTCAATCCACGGAAGTTGTATTGTGATGGAAGTGAAAACGGGTAAAATAAAAGCGATTGCCAACCTGGGAAGAAGGCCTGACGGCACTTATTGGGAAGATTATAATTATGGTTTCGGAATGAGAACAGAGCCTGGTTCTGTTTTCAAACTCGCAACACTGATTTCACTTCTGGAGGATAAATATGTAGATACCGGCAGTATTGTGGATTGTGAAGGTGGCCGCAAAAATTTTTATGGATTAAATATTACTGATTCGCACCTGGGCACCGGGAAGATTACTGTGAAAGAAGCCTTCGCCATTTCGTCAAATGTTGCTTTCGCCAAGATGGCGGATGAGTATTATCATAACCAGCCTTCTAAATTTTATAATCATTTACATGCGCTCAGGCTGGATAGAAATTCCGGAATTGATATAGTAGGAGCAGCAACACCTTTTATAAAAAAACCAACAAGCAAATATTGGGCAAAAACTACCATTCCTTTTATGGCGCATGGATATGAAGAATTGGAAACACCTTTAAATCTTTTGATGCTATATAATGCGGTAGCCAACGACGGAAAAATGATGAAACCCTATCTCGTTAATTCTATTAATGACATGAGCGGTCAAATAAAATCCTTTCATCCGCAAGTATTGATAGATAAAATTTGCAGCGACGAAATTTTGGGCAAATTAAAAGGCTGTCTATTGGCAGTAGTTCAAAGTGAACATGGTACCGGCCACATGCTTCAAAGCAATGTTTATGAATTTGCCGGTAAAACCGGAACTGCAGTTTCTGCAATGGACAACCGCGGATATAATAAGAGCGCAAAAATTTACCAATCTGCATTTATGGGATTTTTCCCATTTAATGATCCGCAATACAGCATTGGCATTGTGATTCAGAACAGCAACGAATCAAAGCATGTATATGGTGCTTCTGTTTCAGGCCCCGTTTTCAGAGAAGTTGCAGACCAATTATATGCTTCTATTGTTGCCAAAAAATATTTCAATCCTAAAAATGTAAATCCTGATAATCAATTATATAAGGTGTATGGGATGAAAAAAGACCTGAATAAAATATTTACAGAATTCAATTATAAACAAACTGATTCTGCAAAAGGAACATTACTAACTTCTTTTCTGCAGGACGGAAACGCAAAATTATTACCGGCAGATATTGCTAATTCGGCAGATGCAGTTCCGTATGTATTGGGGTTAGGATTAAAAGATGCTGTTTACCTGCTGGAGAAAAAAGGGCTGAAAGTACTTGCAACAGGAAAAGGGAAAGTAGTCTCTCAATCATTAGCACAAAATACCGGGACCAATAAAGGCTCAACAATAAAAATTGAATTGAATTAATGGCATCATTGCAACAAATATTATACAAGGTAAATCTCGATTCGGTAGTGGGTGACACCTCCATCGAGATAAAAGATTTACAGATCGATT
>JBDTJV010000547.1:0-3653 GCA_039935675.1 Ginsengibacter sp.
ATTGCTACACACGAAATGGCGCATCAACTCGGTTATGCCAAGGAAAATGAAGCAAATTTTGTCGGATACCTGGCAGCGATAAACTCGCCGGATACTCTTTTTCATTATTCCACCTACCTGGATCTTTATATGTACACCAATCGTGAGGTTTACTATTTTGATTCTACCGCTTCTCAAAATTCTTTGAAACAATTGAATCCGTTCGTAAGAAAAGATTTGATCGAATTACGGGAGTTTGATCTCCAACATCGCTTTTTTTTAGAACCGTTTATAAGCTGGATGTATGGTAATTTTTTAAAGTTAAATAATCAGCCAAAAGGATTACACAGTTATAATGCGGTAGTAGCGATGCTGATTGCCTACTACAAGAAATATGGAAGAATATAAAGCTTGCTAATTTGTATTTTGCAGTAAACAAATAAATAGGGTGAATTCTTATTTTTTCCTTAAATATTTAGGGGGAAATTAAATAGCTACCACTTTTTTTCTAAAGTCTTCATCTCTTAAAATCTGTAATTCAAAGTCATTCATCCAACCCTGCAAATGTCCATTTTCTTCCGGAGAAAGATCATTGAAAAAATAAGCCAATTCTATTCGTGTACCACTTTTTAAAGTGGCATACAAAGCCTTTGTTAATACAAACATTGTTGAACCACCTTTCATGCCGGCGTGTGACAACCAGGTTTGATTTTGAGGATTTTGCATGATCGTTTCAAGGATTTGGGATAAAATATCATACGTTTTTTTATCAAAAATTTGCCGGTTATTGAGGATGTTACAAAGCCTTGCATATTCCTTTGTGGTAGAAGCTGGTAGACGATCGCTCCATTCTTTTTGAATCGGAATTGTCAAATCTGCGGGGTTCAATTTTTGTTTAAAATTGCTATCAGTTTTTAGTTGATTATGGATCGACATGGCTTGCTGAGCATATTCAGCATTGGAAAGTTTACCTACCTGGCTGATGATTTTTTCTTCCTTTATATGCTTTGGATTTGCATATAGAAATAAGGCAGAAACCCAGGGATATAGCGGAGTGTGATTTTTAATTCCTAATAGATGAATATTGCTGTTGATGTTATTAATTCCTAACAGATCCATTAAATATTCTGCATTGGCATTGCTGCTAAACATGATCATACCTTTGGCCACTTCAATTAACGGGACGCTGTCGTTTACAATATTTCCTTTTTGTTTTTCATAATTGATCCAATTAGGATGTGCATTTCCGTCTGTATTAGGAATATAATATTTTGCCAAATCAGTGAGTGCGACTTGTTTACCAGGATCCACTAAATTATGCGAAGCCTGTTTGGCGAATTCTATAGCGATAAGAATTTTTGCTGTGCTTGCCAGTGGCATCATCTTATTTTCATTCAAATGCGCAATAACTGAATCATTACGGATCAGGCATATGGATGATCTTGTTTTATTCTGTTGAATAAAATTAAGCAGAGAATCAGCGCCACTTTGAGCAAAGCTTCTTGCATTTATAGTAATCAGCGCCATCGCGATGTACAAAACAGGTACTAACTTTTTCATCAGGGAATAAATTTGAATTGAATTTAAAATACCAGCTCAGTCATTTTTACTTCATCGAAATCCTCTTTCTTCCTTCACGTACTCTGGTGCCACGTCCTTCATCTGCATCATTCATCCTTATGGGGCGCCCATTATAATTTTTTCCATCCAGGCTTTTCATCATTTTAGAAGCCGCTGATTTATCCACTTCTACCCAGGAGTTCATTTCCCTAAGATCTATTTTTCCTAATACCTCTTTTTTCAGATTGCTTTCGTCCAGGATGTATTGCAAAAAGCTTGCTTTATAAAATCCGTCTTTTGTACCGAGATTGATAAATAGCCTGGCAAAACCGCCATCTCTCTGGTAAGTTGGCCTTTCTCTTTTATCCGTATTTTCACGACGGTTAAAATCATTCTTTCTGTCTTTAAAATCAGAACGCGCATTCAGATCTTCAGCGTTTTCATAATATTTAAGAAAATGATCGAATTCAAGAGCAGCAACTCTTTTAAGAACTTCTTCCTTACTTATTTCGGCAAATTTCTTTTCCAGGGCAGGCATATAAGTTTCATAAGCTCCGTTGGAAATATCTGTATTGATCAACTTGTCCATAAAATAAAAAAACTGCTTACGGCACACATCTTTTCCACTGGGAATATCCAGTTTATGAAACTGCGCGTTCACCATTCTTTCAAGCTGTTTTATTTTAAAAGATTCGCGGCTGTGACAAATGGAAATACAAATACCGCTTTTGCCAGCGCGTGCAGTACGTCCGCTTCTATGTGTATAAACCTCCATATCATCAGGAAGTTCAAAATTGATTACATGCGTTATTCCTTCCACATCAATTCCTCTTGCAGCCACATCGGTAGCTATTAAAATTTGCAAATCTTTATCACGAAAACGCTGCATCACACGATCGCGTTGTTGTTGTGAAAGATCTCCATGAAGCGCTTCTACGTTGTATCCTTCTTTGTTTAATTTTTCAGCAATATTTTGAGCATCAATTTTAGTCCTGGTAAAAATAATTCCATACATGCCTGGATTAAAATCTACCAATCTTTTTAAAGTTTCAAAGCGTGTATTCGCAGGTGTTATAAAATACTGGTGATCAATATTTACATTGGCGGTATTCTTTTTGCCAACCGTTACTTCCTGCGGATTGTGCATAAAGTTTTTAGAAATCGATCTTACCTCGGCAGGCATTGTAGCACTGAAAAGCCACGTACTTTCACGGTTTACGGTATTTTTCAAAACAAAATCAATGTCATCTCTGAAGCCCATATTCAACATTTCATCTGCTTCATCCAGTACAACATACTTTACTTTTTCAAGATCAATTGCTTTTCTTTCGATCATATCGATCAGCCTTCCTGGCGTAGCTACCACAATATGGACCCCTTTCTTTAAAGCTCTTATTTGCATCACAATAGAAGCACCACCATAAACAGGCTCAGCAATTATATTTTTTGAATATTTTTTATAATCCTGTAGGTCATTACAAATTTGCAAACACAATTCACGGGTAGGGCAAACAATCAAAGCCTGGGGATATTTATTTGCCGGCTCTACTAATTGCAATAATGGAAAACCAAAAGCCGCGGTTTTACCGGTTCCGGTTTGTGCCAGTCCAACAAAATCAGTTGTTCCTGATAATAAAATAGGAATTGCTTTTGATTGTATTGGAGTAGGAGATGTAAATCCAAGATCATTAACCGCTTTTACGAGGTTTTCATTTAGGCCGAGGCCTTCAAATTCATTCATTAATTTTTTTTAATTTTTAAGGCGCAAAGGTAGTCTAATTGAGGTGAAAGTAACTACTCAATAAGGTTAAAAGTATCTTTTTAAATATCTTAAATGAACATTTATATATAGAATAAAAAAGACCTGTAAACATTGGTTTACCAGGATATGTAATGAATTCTCAACTCTTCAGGAAGGAATCTTAGAAAGCATATTAAATTCAAATCAGATGAATTTAAACTTTTTTAACTCTTATGCGTCAGAAAGAAACGTATCATTACAAACAAAATTTATAGTCATCTAAAAATTATGATATTGCCGTATAATTTGTGGCATATAAATTGAAAAGTTAACCCTTTAAATTTAGTACGATGAAAACAAAACTTCTTTCAAT
>JBDTJV010000548.1:0-5134 GCA_039935675.1 Ginsengibacter sp.
GGCTTCCTACATTAAACGGATGTGTGGGAAGCGAATCGAGCCACGGATTTTGTAAAGAAGGCGTATTGGTTGCTCCGTTCCAGTACATTGAGGCAAGCGGCGAACTGCCGAAAACATCCTGCATGGCTAGGTCCATAATTACGGCCATTCCATTTTGATGGCATACATCCACAAAATGCTTTAATGCATCAGGTGTTCCATATACTTTATCAGGTGCAAAAAAGAAATTAGGATTGTAGCCCCAACTACTTGCTCCTTCAAAATTGCAGAAAGGCAATACTTCAATTGCATTGATACCCAATCTTTTCAAATAATTTAAGGTGTCTGCAAGTGTATTCCAGCTTTGAGTAGCAACAAAATCACGAACCAGTAATTCATAAATAACAAGATTCCTTTTATCTGGTTTTACAAAGCTGTTGTCGTTCCAGGTATAAGGTGTTTTTCCTGTTTGTAACACGCCGGCAAGAGTTCCTCCGGCTTGGGCAGGAAATGCTTTCAGACCCGGAAAATTTCCTGCCGGAATATATGGATCTGCATTTTTATCCAACACCAGTTCAGAATTATAATCGGCTACATGTAGCGTGTTGTCAATCAAATACTGATAAGCATATTGGGTAGAGGAGGTTAATCCTTTTATGGTTATCCAATATCGAAGCCCATCAGGGGTTTCCTTCATTTGATAAGCAGGAGAAGCTGTCCAGTTATTAAAATCGCCAAGCACAGTAATTTGTTTTTTAAAAGGCGCATACAATACCAAAGTAACAGAATCGGGAGAAGGATAATAATTAATGCCATCCGATACGCCCGTTGGTAAAGGTGCAATTGCATTTGCAGAAGCTACATAAAATGAAAGTGTGTCGCTATTTGTATTAGCACCATTGGTAACTTTTGCGATCATCGTTTGAGTCCCAAATGCAGTGATGGTAGTATTCGTACTGTCTTTGGTTCCTGTGGCTGTTGATAAAAGAGCACCATTAAAATAAACCTGGATAGCGCTTCCTGCCTGGCTTGCTTTGGCGACAATAGGCAGTTGATCACCCACATTTTTTGTGATAGTTTCGGGTACTGGAGTATATAATGGTTGGCGAAAAGGATTGTCAATGCGTGCATATAAGCCATTATCATAAACAGGAATATACATATCGCTTAAATCAGCATTACGTTGCACCATAGTTCCATTTCCATTCCTGAAAAGGATGGCTATCTTTTGAATGACTTCTGTTGGATCTGTTAAGCCATAGTAAGCTCTTATTCCACCGGAAATAGTGAACTGCCATTTATTATTTCCCAGGTAAGTTGCCTGCAAAGCAGGATTTGGTGTATTAAAATTTTGATTAAATTTTACATGTTGCCAATTACCAGGACCCGTACTCTTATTAGTGATAACGCCTGTGTGCACATATACATCAGAGGTCGGAGTATAACTCAGCAACCCTTTATTTCCATAACTAGCATCAACTGTAATCGTCACAGGTGTAGAACTTTCCATAGGAAAATCAGGCGACCAGGATAATAATTGTGAAAAACTTTGGATGGGAAAAAAAAGTATAGTCAAGAAAAGTAGACCTTTTTTCATACAAGCATTTTATTTATTGTGTAAATTAAACACATTATTTGTTAAAATTATTTATTTTGGAAAAATTTATTTTTTGGAAAAAGTAAATTGCTTCAAAAAACAGGAATCATTGTTATTTATTCGTTTACTATTAAATTCTATGACAAAGAATATTCTAATAAACGCAAAAGCCAATCATTTTAAAATGGGCAACCAAATTATTCATTATTTTTAATCATTGAAGAACTAAAGTTTAAGAAATGACCATTGCCAAATTTGATCAATTACCTCCTGAAGAAAAAAATGAACTCCTGGGAATGTGTTGCAGTTCATCCGCATGGATCAAAAGAATGCTGGCAATTTTCCCAGTGGAAAATTTGGTAGATTTATTGGAATATGCAGAAGAAGAGTGGTACGATTGTAATCCGGCAGACTGGCTGGAGGCATTTCAGAATCACATCAAAATCGGTGATATAGAAACGATTGAAAATAACGTTGCAAAAAATGCCGATTGGGTTCGCGATGAGCAATCCTTTATTAAAAATAGTTCTAAAGCACTACTTGAGGAATTGCAAAATGCAAATGTATTATATGAGGACACTTATGGTTATAATTATATTGTTGCGGCAGCAGGAAAATCTATAGGAGAGATACTTGAGAACTTATTATCGAGATTGGAAAATGATCCTCATGACGAACTAATAATCGCATCCGGCGAACAAAATAAAATTACCCAGCAACGCTTGCAGAAACTGTTCGTCTGAAATCTAATATAAATAAATATAAAATCTTTAATCAAAAGACTGCCAACCTTTCAAAGTTGTCAACTTTGAAAAAAAACTTGCGACAAAACCTATAAAAATTAATACATACCTCAGATATTGATAATTTAGCCATTCTACTTTCTGTCTTTTACTTTTTATTGATAATTTCAATTGCCCTTTCAAGCACTTCATCTTTTCCATTCTTTATTCCTTCAATCGTAGGTTTCACTACCTCATCGGGAACAATGCCAATTCTTTGCGTTCCTCTCCCGTCCGGATAAAAGACACCTATACCACTTATCATGGTGCGTATTCCCCCAACCAGGTAAAAGGGCGACACATTTCCATCGGCGCCCGCAGTAGTAGAACCAATAACTGTTACATTAGGATTTGCACTAAATGCCATAGTCGTATACTCAGCCTGGCTTTGGGTTGTTTCATTTACCAGGATTACTATTTTACCAGTATAATGACCTGGATTATCTTCACCAACGTTTAAGGGAGCGCCCATTTCAAAAAGCCCCGGAGTAGTAATGCTTCCTGTGGAAAATTTTACAAATGGCGTACTCTTTGCCATCAGATATTTACCAAAAGTAAATACCATAAATTCCCTTGGATAACATCTCATGTCAATAATCAAACCTTTGGAATTATTCAGCGCACCTGTGATATTTGGCAAGTAAGCATTTTTAAATGTTCCCGGATATAAGTACGCAATATCTTTATTAATCATTTTAAAACAGGTATCTGTGCTCCCATAATATTTCGCGAGATTCAATTCATCCGCGGGATATGTTTTTAGGTTTAGGGAGGCGATTTTATTGTTTCTTTTGTACTCAATTTTTATAGATGAATCATTACTTCTCAATAAAGAAATGTTTCTTAATTGTGTTGGATAATTAGAAGCAGGTGTATATTTTAATTCTTCTTTTATTATTTCCGAAACCGGTTTATTATTGATTGAAGTAATTTCATCGCCCACCACTAATCCCGATGCCTTTGCTGCTGCATCATTATAATATCCTGTTACGACAGGTTTATTTTCAACAAAAGTAATTTTAACCGGCGGATAATTAATCCCTATAAATTTATTCAATGACTCATTAGTGTTCCAAATATTGGCATGGGTATCATGTATGCTTGCAATCAATTCTAATGCTGCAAGTGTATATTCAGTCTCACTAGAAGCATTGATGAATTTTGGAATAAATTCTTTCAAAACATTCTTCCAATCTTCTCCAATTAAATTTTTATATGGATAATAATACTGGATTTTATTCCAGTACCTAAATAAAGACAGCAATCTGAAACCCGTATCGGGATACTTCATATCCGCATAAGCATTTTCGTGTTTAAAGTCCGGATTTCCAACCCCAGGTTGCAGCCCAATATAGTAATTATCAGAAGTCCTTTTAGCATTTTGAACAGCCACAAGCTCACTTTTCAATTGATCCGAAAAATCCGATTGGTTTATCCAATCAAGGTCTGGCTTCATGCTGATATCCCCTTCTTTAATTTCTTTTGTATCGCCTGGTTCAAATTTCCCAAGACTTTCAATCCAACCAGACAAGACGGCATCTCTTTCCTTAACATCTTTTACATTTAAATATTTTGGCAAGATTCTAAATAATGCATAATCCCAATTATAATTTCCTTTGGCAATATTGGGATGATAATATTTCAAAAAACCCCAAACCAAACCAAGCGTTTCCAGGTTATTTATTCGACTATCATTCAGTTCAATTTTATTAATATTAGAACCTTTATCAAATTGATGATCCGTATCTGCAGGAAGTAATTTTTTCAAGTCAGCATTTGATAAAGTTTTTCCATCAATAGTAATTTCAAGATTATCAACCCATACTTTCCCTTTTCCTACTAATAAAGCACCGACAACTATTTGTTCCGCTTTTTCAGGGTTCAGATCAAGTGTTATCTCATACTTCTTCCACGCAGTGGTTCCTTTGACACCATTTTGTTGCATATTGTCAAACGAGACTCCGGGATCAATCCGCATCCAAAGACCGGCCCATCCTCCGGTTACATTCTCTGTTTTTAAATAACCAGTTAGTTTTATTTTTTCTCCAGCATATTTTTCGGGAATGGTATAAGAACACGCTTTGTATTCCGGTGCTGCACCATTATATTGTATCAATGCAGAATTTTTCCCATCCTGTGAAACGGTTGAATCAACTGAAAATAAATAGTCCGTGCTTCCAAACGTCTGCCAGTTAAGTGGTTGATTGTTGGCAACTTTTTCAAAACTAAAGTTGTATTTTTCGTGTTCATTTGTTGATTGACACGATGTGGTCATTCCGATCACAAGAATACCTAAAATAAAAAATACTCTTTTCATTTTTTTAGTTTAATGATAGCCTTCGAGGGCCAGGAAATAAAATAAACTGTTTCTTTATTAATCCACCTTTTTATTTTAAAGTAAAGTCCTCTTCTTTCACATCCGCACTATTTGTCCCAATGAAAACTTTAAATGCACCTGGCTCAAAAACATATTTCAACTCGCTGTTGTAAAATTTCAGATCATCGACAGAAATTGAGAAAGTAACTTTCTTTGTTTCGCCAGGTTCTAAAGTAATTTGCTGAAAACCTTTTAATTCTTTTACTGGTCTCGCAATGCTGCCAACCATTTGGCGTGTGTACATTTGAACAGTCTCTTTTCCTTTTCGTGTACCCGTATTAGTTATGTTTACGGAAGCGGTGATTTTTCCACCATTTTTTAAAGTTTTATCACTTAATGTGATATTGCTGTAGGAAAAAGTAGTATAGCTTAATCCATATCCAAATGGATATAGAGGCG
>JBDTJV010000549.1:0-5223 GCA_039935675.1 Ginsengibacter sp.
AAGCGAATTAAATATATTATTCTGATCGGCCAGGGCGCTGGACATGGATCGTTTAATCTGCTTATATATATAACTCGCGAAAGGTTTTGCGAGGTATGATTTGAATTTTACTTTCATTTATAAACAACAATCGTTATTCAACAAATCTACAAAATAAAGTTTTAAATGAGGCAGAGGAATTAACGGCAATTTCATTGAACTTCTATCTCAAGGACAATGAAGGTAATATTTGCCAAGACATCAATTGAAGGACACTCTACTAACCCAAAGTGTTACTTTCTGATGTTGTCTCATACAATTCCAAATGTTCTTTTCTCATTTGATCCAATTCCAATTTTTGCTTAATTTAAATTCCAGGTTTTGAGAATTCCATTGAATTCAATTTCAGTAAAATACGGTTTCAAATCAAATAAAACTAAGAGGAGATCTTATGTTTGCTCGCCCTGTTTGATTTGATTTCAATTACATAAAAATTACTCATTTGGAGTTGCCAAAACAAATCTTTGCTTCATTTCTGTTTTTTGGCTCAATATGGATCTCTGCTGATACTGCCTTTCTTCTTCACCATCAGATCCGCTGCCACTTCTCTGGCCGCCATAGCCTCCGCCCATTCTCCCTCCGCCTCTTCCGGAATATCCGCCGCCGCTATACCCGGCATTACCCGGCATCGAATTGAGGATCACATTTAAAGAAACATCCTTTGTAATATCTTTTAAATCATAATGATCGCCGAATAATTCCTTTAAGGGAATTCTCACTTCATACGTCAGTACTTTCGCAGAATCAAAACCAATGGAAGCACGTATACCTGAAATATTATTAATGGAAATGGTACCATTGGTTTTTTCAAATCCTTTTACTTCCATCATGGTGTCACTGGCAATAAAAGCATCATGTTCGTTTTGCCTGGGCGCAAGTGGATCAGGCTTTATTTCATCGGGCTTATCAACAGGTTTTGAAGAATGTTTTGCTGATAATGGAAAACTTATTACAGATTTATGCTTGCCATTAATCTTATCGCTTAAAATTATTTTCATACCTGCTCTCATAATCTTGGTTTGGATTATTTCATCTTTTGACTGGAAACATAAATACAAATTATTACTATCATTTTTCATAGCAAAAAAGAGATTTGTTCCATTGTCGTAAAATTTTAGCGGAAGATTCCATTCGCTGGCATTTCCATTGACATCAACGGGTTGATTGGTCCATACAGACTTGAGGTTTTCCTGGGCGAAGGAACTGGTGGCTATGCAATAAAGAATAACAACTGCCGCAATTTTTTTCATCTGAAAATTTTTAAGGTTTTTTATTGAATAAATGCCCGGCTGAACGAACGGGCAACGATTCCATGATGGAATCTTTTATTTTCGTAACTCTGTCTGATTGGCATCTTATCCGGTTCATCCTGATTTTTTTCCAAATATATCCTTAATCGGTTTCTATTTTCGAATCCGGGCAGAATTAGGAAATATTTCTGATTTTAGGTTTTTAACGGAATTTAAAATCCAAGTTAAGATCAATCATTAAAAAAAGAAAATAAAAAACCGGGGTATTTGTTGATCTGCTAAGTGTGAAGTTTGAATATTATTGGTATTTCTCCATAAGATCATAGAGTATCTTTTTATCGCCACCCGTCAAAATATTACTGCTATCCTGTGTTTCAAAATGCCGCTTGAAAGCAACTATCGCAGCGGAAGTGTCTTTTACCGAATAGCCAATAATTCGTAATGCCTGTAAATCATTAAAGTTTTGCGGAACAGTAACCAAACTTGTGTCGCCATACCATAATCCATAACCTTGCTGTGACAGTAAATGCCATGGAAAATTGACATTCGGATCTTTTTTTCTTGTCGGCGCGATGTCAGAATGCCCAATGAAATTAGCGGTTGGGATAGAATATTTTGATTTTAGAGTATCCAACACCGCTAGTAAACTACTTATTTGAACGGACGGAAAAGCTTCGTAGCCATTGTTATCCAGTTCTATTCCAATGGAAGATGAATTAAGGTCTTTATCATTTCCCCATGATGAACGGCCGGCTTGCCATGCCCGCAAATAATCATTCAACATATGATGAACGGTTCCATCTTTGCAGATCACATAGTGGGCACTTACCTGGCTGCGGGGAGTTGTAAAAGTTTGCAGCGTTTGGGGACAACTGTTTTCTGCGGTATGATGAATAATTACAAAATCAGGCTTACGTAATCCGAAGTTGGTCGTACCAACCCATGTTGCTTTTGATCCTTCTACAGGATATTTCTTTATTTCTTTTGCAAATGCTTTTGCTTGTCTTTTATAATCTTTATTGGTTGCCGCATATTTATTGGATGAGCACGAGGAAACAATGAGGGCAAAAAGAAAAAAAAATATATTTTTAAAACTCATTTTTTACTGGTAAAGATAAAATTCATGGTTTAATAAATTAAAATACCTAAGATTAAAGAACAAAAAAATGTATGGTTAATCGATTTATTATCCAAAATTGAATTAACCATTTCTTCGAGAGATTTAAAAAAGGACTAATAATATATGTGATTTTAAAATTTCAATAGCTTCATTTTTCCGAGTAAACAAATAATTAACTAGCATTTTCATTTTCTGATAATCCGAATATTTTAATGATTCATTTCTATTTACATACTCCTTCTATACTGGCCGCCCACTTCATATAACGCGTGAGTAATTTGCCCAAGCGAACAATATTTAACGGTTTCCATCAATTCAGCAAACAGATTTCCATTGTGAATGGCTACGTCCTGCAATCTTTTCAACATCTCAGCACTTTTATCTTTATGTAATTCCTGGAATGAAGTTACATTTTCTATTTGTCGGTCCTTTTCTTCTTTTGTACTCCTGATTACTTCCGCGGGAAGGATAGTTGGAGAACCTTCTTTATTTAAAAAAGTATTGACGCCAACGATTGGCAATTCACCATTATTTTTTAAAGATTCGTAATACAAACTTTCTTCCTGGATTTTATTCCGCTGGTACATTCTTTCCATCGCGCCAAGCACACCACCTCTTTCAGAAATGCGGTTGAACTCCGCCATCACCGCTTCTTCTACCAATTCCGTAAGTTCTTCAATTAAAAAACTACCCTGGTTAGGATTTTCATTTTTTGCGGTACCTAATTCACGATTAATAATTAACTGGATGGCCATTGCACGACGCACACTTTCTTCAGTAGGTGTGGTGATCGCTTCGTCATAAGCGTTAGTATGGAGGCTGTTGCAATTATCATAAATAGCGTATAACGCCTGCAGCGTTGTGCGAATGTCGTTGAAATCAATTTCCTGCGCGTGCAAACTTCTTCCACTCGTTTGAATGTGATACTTCAACATTTGTGAGCGTGGATTGGCCTTGTACTTATACTTCATGGCTTTGGCCCAAATCTTCCGCGCGACTCTTCCGATCACGCTGTATTCCGGATCCATTCCATTGCTGAAAAAGAAAGAGAGATTATGAGCAAAATCATCAATGCTCATTCCACGACTCATGTAGTATTCCACATAAGTAAAGCCGTTGGACAAAGTAAAAGCAAGCTGTGTTATAGGATTGGCGCCCGCTTCAGCGATATGGTAACCACTTATAGAAACTGAATAAAAGTTTCGGACATTATTTTTTATAAAATATTCCTGCACGTCTCCCATTAACTTTAAAGCAAATTCTGTGGAAAAAATACAGGTATTTTGTGCCTGGTCTTCTTTTAAAATATCGGCCTGAACCGTGCCGCGAACAGTTGATAAAGTTTTCGATTTTATTTCTTCATAAACTTTTTTATCCAAAACATCTTCTCCCGATAAACCAAGCAATCTTAGTCCAAGTCCATTATTTCCTTTTGGTAAATGCCCAATCATTTCTCCTTTTTCAGGATAAACCGGTTCATCATTTACACCAATATATTTGGGAAGACTGGATAAATCATATTTTGATTCAATAGTTTCGTTTATACGTGACCTTAAGTTATTTTCAATAATATATTTCTCACATTGCTGATCAATAGCCGCATTTAAAAAGAAAGCCAGCAGCATCGGCGCAGGCCCGTTAATAGTCATGCTTACCGAAGTTTTTGAATCGCACAAATCGAAACCACTATATAATTTTTTGGCATCATCAACTGTTGCAATACTCACGCCACTATTTCCTACTTTTCCATAAATATCAGGGCGAATGGCAGGATCCTCACCATAAAGTGTGACGCTGTCAAATGCTGTACTCAGTCGCTTTGCAGGCTGTCCAACGCTTACATAATGGAATCTCCTATTGGTTCTTTCCGGCCCTCCTTCACCCGCAAACATTCGGGTCGGATCTTCTTCGGATCGTTTCAAAGGAAATACACCGGCCGTATAAGGGAATTCTCCCGGAAAGTTTTCCTGCATTTGCCATAATAAAATATCACCCCAGTCTTTGAATTTTGGAACAGCAATGCGTGGAATTTTCAGGTGGGAAAGAGATTCTACAAATAAAGGTTGTTTTATAATTTTCCCTCTTACGTTATATTCAAAATATTCTTTCTGATAAAGTGCTTTTGTTGCTTCCCATTTTTCTAATAATTCTTTTGATAATGGTGATAACTCTTTCTCTATCGATGCTTTCCTTTCTTCTAATTCCTTTATAAGCATCCTGCTTTTTTCCGAATTATTACCTGAACCTTTTTTAAAAGTTTCAACGGTTCCAGCCAATTGATAAAGCTGTGTTGCAATACCAGACTGTTCCTCAGCTAATTGCTTATATAGTGAAATCTCCTCGGTTATTTCGGCAAGATATCGAACTCTGCTTGCAGGAATGATAGAATGGCTATAGCTTTCACTTCTTATAGGAGCTTTAAATTTTGACCAATTCCTCGCCGTTTTCCTGTTAACCTCTTCAATAATTTTATTAAACAATTCGTTACATCCGGGATCATTAAATGTAGAAGCAACTGTACCAATTATTGGAAGCTCATTATCTTTCGCTGTCCACAAACCATGATTTCGTTTGTATTGTTTTTTTACATCATGAAATGCATCAAGAGCTCCGGCTTTATCAAATTTATTGATGCAAACAATATCTGCATAATCAAGCATATTTATTTTCTCTAATTGAGATGCCGCGCCATATTCCGGAGTCATTACGTACATGCTTACATCGCAAAAATCAAGAATAGAAGCATCACTTTGCCCAACACCAGCGCTTTCTAAAATAATAAAATCATAACCTGCCGATTTACAAATATCGATT
>JBDTJV010000550.1:0-5370 GCA_039935675.1 Ginsengibacter sp.
GGTTTAGAATTCTTGATTTGTCTCTTTCTATTCCAACGACCAGGCCATTGGTCCTTTCCCTGATATTGGAACCGCGAATGCTCAAACCTTTTAATCGATTGTGTTCATCTACCACAATTTTCTGAAGGATAATATCCTCAACTTGTTCGTCGGTATTTCCCTCTGCTTCAGCCGCATCAAAAACAGGTTTGAAAATTTGCATTTGGTCGTCAGTTGCAATAAGACCTACATGATCAAACGGCAACAAACGGGTATTTCGGGCGGGTGTATAGATCAATTTATTCCCACGCTTAATGTAGGCAATATTAACTCCGTAAAATTCGCGCCAGGCAAGCTCCACCAATGTTTTACCAATATAATCTGCAGCAGGATTTACTTCCAGGTCGATCATGTGGGCATCCCAGGGCGAAAGATCAGATTTTGGATTGAATCTTTTTTGAATTTCAATCTGTTCATTTTCCTGCCTTTCCCTTGCATTCAGGTTACTTAAAAATCTCCCCTCTATTCGTTGATAAAAATCCTGGATCCTTTTAGAAAAGAGCAACAATACAATAATGATAACCGGTACAGCAATGAGCAAAGCAATCCTGGCTGTGAAAAACATATTTACCCAAAAACCAATTAATAAAAGTCCTATGATATTTCTTGCAATTTCTAACATCAATAAAGGTCCTCGGTTGTATTTATTTACCAACCACAATTCTTTATAAGCTACTCCATTAGGCTTTTTAGCCATTAAGGCCCATAAAAAAGGAGATGAAATACCTAAGGTGAGCACTAAACCCACGAGGCTTTTTACAAGAGGTTCAGGAATATTTTTATTCAAAAATGGAATTAAAAAATTAATAGCAATTAAAATAAGTGCCAATAAAACAATTCCATTTGTCATGGCAATATTGGCATAAGATTTCAATACAACTTTCCAGTTGCTTTCGGCCTGTATTTGTTGCGTACCCGAAGAATAGTTATTTAAGCTCGCAATTACTTTTTGCGGCAATATTCGTTGGATAAAATTATATGCCGGTTCGGAAAAGCGGATCATATACGGAGTGGTAAATGTCGTAATAGCTGAAGCGCCAACCACTACCGGAAACAAAAAATCGCTAATAACGCCCAATGAAAGCCCAAGCGTGGCAACTATAAAAGCAAATTCACCGATTTGCGCCATGCTCATTCCTACTTGCACTGATTGTTTTAAAGGTTGACCGGAAACCAAAGCCCCGATCGTAGTGCTGAACAATTTGCCAAATAAAGTAAGCAATGTGATCCATAAAACGGGCCATCGATATTCAATGATAGCCGCAGGATCAATCATCATTCCCACGGAAACGAAAAAAACGGCTCCGAACAAATCTTTTACCGGTTTGATAAGATGCTCCACTTTTTCTGCAGAGGTCGTTTCCGCCATTATCGAGCCCATAATAAATGCGCCTAATTCTGCAGAAAATCCAACCTTTGTCGCCACGACAACCATCCCGAGACATAGACCAATTGATAAGATCAGTAACGCTTCGTCGTCCAATAATTTTTTGGCCCTCTTTAAAAAGGTGGGTAAAAGAAAAATTCCTGCGAGAAACCATAAGGCTAAAAAGAAAAGTAGTTTGGTAACGGTGAATAGTAATTCCATCCCTTCAAATTCTTTACTTACGGCCATTGTAGATAATAAAACCATCAACAAAATGACTACAATATCTTCCACCACCAAAACCCCAAAAACCACGCGTACGTATTGTTTAGTTTTTATTCCTAATTCATCAAAAGCCCTGATAATAATGGTTGTGGAAGAACTGGCCAGCATTCCACCTAAGAATAAACTATCCATAAAAGACCATCCCATCCAACGGGCTACAAAATATCCTGCAATAGTTATGAAGGCAATTTCAACCAAAGCGGTAATTGACGCCGCACCGCCAACACGTAATAATTTTTTGAAACTGAATTCAAGTCCTAAAGAAAAAAGCAGGAAAATAACACCAATTTCGGCCAATGTTTTTATGTTCTCTTTATCAACAACAGTAGGTGTGATCGATAAATGGGGACTTACCAGGAAACCGGCAATAATATAACCGAGAACCAATGGTTGCTTTATCTTCCGGAAAATTAAAGTCGTGATTGCGCCTGTCATCAGGATCAAAGCAAGATCGGCTATCAATTTGGGCAAATGAACCATTCAATTTTTTTAAAATTATTGGTTCAATATACGTTCATCAGGGCGATCTTCAAAGAATAATTTCAGCCTTATTTGGTCAAGCGGAGTTTAAAAAAACAGTCTAAATTGTATTCAGATTCTTTGCTACCGCTTCGTCAAGGAACCAATGCAATTCTCCTTCTCCAGGAACAATTATTTGTGCTGGCAATTTTGTAGGATTGTATTCGCCCTCCAAAACCTGTTGCAGAACTTCAGCTTTTTTAGAACCATCTACCATAAAAGCAATCCTATGAGATTTGTTAACGATCAGCGGCATCAGGGTGATGCGATACATTTCCTGTTGTTCGTTATAAACTGAATTTACCCAATTCTCATGTTCTTCTATAATAGGGGAACCAGGAAAAAGTGAAAGAGTATGACCATCAGAACCCATTCCCAGCAACACCAGGTCAAAGCTACGATTGGTGCTGTGAAAAAAATTATTTAGTTCTTTCTGGTATTCATCTACGGCAAAATTGGGCTCAATATCTGTTCGCATTATATGAACCTGTTTGGACGGGATATCTACATGGTTCAATAAAATATCATAAGCCATTTTTGCATTATTACGGTCATCGTCAAAAGGAACCACTCTTTCGTCTCCAAAAAAAACATGCACGCGATTCCAGTTGATCTTATTTTTAAAGTCTTCCGAAGCTAATTTTTTGTACAAGGATTTTGGTGTTTCGCCACCGGAAAGAACCAACGTAAAAAACTCCTGGTTTTCTAAAATTGCGGTGACCTCGTCACAAATCCACTCAGCAAGCCTCTCGCTTAAAACATCCGTATTTTCAAAAATATGCAACTTCATTTTATTTGGATTTTTCTGTTTTTTCCGCCTTTGCTTTATCTGCTTTCTCGGTTTTGGTGGTGTGTACTTTTGCGGATTGTTTGGCTTTTGCCTTCACTTTGGCAGGCATTGATATCCAGTTATTACCATCTCTTGCTATAAGTGCTTCGGCATCTTCAGGTCCTCTGGAGTCGGGTGAATAATTAGGAAAATCTATTGGTTTACGTGCTTCCCAGACATCAAGTATAGGCATAACAACTTTCCAGGCAGCTTCTACCTGGTCGGCTCTCATAAACAAAGTAGCATCGCCGTCCATTATGTCATACAGAAGTGTTTCATATGCTTCAGGTTCCTCTCCATCGTAGGCGTCTTCATAATTAAAAACCATATCCACCGGATTTAGGATCATTGCCTGTCCCGGACGTTTTGCCTGGAAACGAAGGCCAATATCCATTTCCGGGGAAATACCAATTGACATCCGGTTTGGGCGCCATGTTTCTGTTGCTTCTTTAGGAAAAGCAAAATCAGGAGCCGGCTTAAACTGGATGGTTAGTTCAGTTGATTTTTCATGCAATCTTTTGCCTGTACGTACATAAAACGGAACTCCCTCCCAGCGCCAGTTATCAATATAAAATTTAACTGCAGCAAAAGTTTCAACATTTGAATTGGGATTTACTCCTTGCTCTTCCTGGTAGCCAGGTACTTTTTCTCCCTGCATCCAGCCTGGACCATATTGGCCACGAGCGGCATAATCCTGCACTTCATCTTTCGGAATACGACGAATCGCATTTAGAACATCCACTTTCTTATTTCTTATTTCATTGGCATCAAATGATACAGGCGGTTCCATCGCAATCATGCAGAGTAATTGCAGGATATGATTTTGAATCATATCTCTCATAGCACCCGAGGTTTCGTAATAACCACCGCGACCTTCCACTCCTACTGTTTCAGCTGCCGTAATCTGCACATGATCGATGTAATGGCGATTCCATAATGGTTCAAATAACGCATTGGCAAAACGCAAAGCAAGAATATTCTGAACCGTTTCTTTGCCAAGATAATGATCGATCCGGAATACCTGGTCTTCCTCAAAATATTCATTCAACATATTGTTCATTTCTACAGCACTATCCAGGTCGTGCCCAAAAGGTTTTTCCACTACTATGCGTGTACATTTAGTGTCTTTGCACACTTCCATGTTGCCGATATGTTTTACAATCTCCGGAACAATCCCGGGAGCAACTGCCATATAAAAAATGACATTGAGATGAACTCCTGCTTCGGCCTCTTTTTCTTTGGTAATTTTGGCCAGTTTATTATAAGACTTTGCATCATATACATCCATTGAAAGGTAGCTCAGATGCTTTGAAAACTCATCCCATTTTCCGTCAGAATCTTTTATCCTGGAAAATTGATCGATACCTTCTTTTAAATGTTTTTTATATTGAGCATCAGAATAATCTGACCGTGAAATTCCAATAATGCTAAAATGTTCCGGCATGGCATTATCGAGGAACAAGTTGAACAATGCAGGATTTAACTTCCTGAAATTCAGATCGCCGCTGCCTCCGAATATGAAAAGGACTGAAGGGGTTAGTTTTTTATAGTCTAACATTCTGATAATTTTAATTTTGAATTTGCTTTATTTATTTTCACACACTCCTGGGATTTACGTGTAAAATATAATGTGCATTTAATAATTTAATACGAAAACAGGATTTCGTATTATTTATTTGTTTACTACTATTCTCTCAATTCTTTATAATCATTTGGATGCTTCCTTATTCTTTTCCTGGTCTTCCCAAATAGTATGAAAAATACCTTCCTGGTCTATACGTTGATAAGTGTGGGCACCAAAAAAATCTCGTTGTGCCTGAACCAGGTTGGTAGGTAACAACCTCCGACGATAAGCGTTGAAATAATTTAAAGAAGACATCATGCCTGCAGCCGGATAATTATTCAATGCTGCGGCAGAAACAATTTGTTGAAGTGACAATTCTTTTTGCTGAAGGTCTGCTGCAATGTTTTTATCAAGTAACAAATTTTTCAATCCTCCACCATTAGAACCAGCAGCTTCATAAGCTTTTTTAAACACCTTGAGCATTTCAGAACGAATGATACAACCTCCTCTCCACACGCTCACTACTTCTGGCAAAGGAATATTCATATCTAACTCGGAAGAAGCGACAGTCAACATAGCCAAACCCTGCGCATAGCTAATTAATGAAGAAAAATAGAAAGCCTCTTTTAATTGCCCGATGAATTCCTTCTTATCTGCATTTATTACCTGCAGCTTTGGTTTATACAATTCATCCGCTTCTTTTCTTTCGTCTATCAAAGAAGAAAGATTGCGCATCATAACTGCTGAATCAATCGTTGGTATTGGCAT